>JAQVVS010000055.1 GCA_028698865.1 Candidatus Altimarinota bacterium
CAGCGCGAAGGTTCTAAAACGAAGGCTACGCACGTAGAAGCTCCAGCGGAAGGTTTTCGGACGCGGGTTCAATTCCCGCCGCCTCCACCAAACATGCTAAGTAATTTCGATTACTTGGCATTTTTTTGCCCTTCAAAAAGCGTTACCAGTTCCTTACCAGTTTCGTTAATCGGTATCACTTTGGCACTTTTTCGATAAATAGACAAAATATCATCATCGTTGGCTTGTCCCATGTATCGTTCAAATGCCTTGTTTGTTTTCGACATTGCCGCCTCTTTGATTTCTTCCGGCGAATGATAGCGTCTTAAAGCTCTTACCGATGAATGCCGAGTCCCGCCGTATAGGTCAACGCCTTCAATTCCTAAATTGCCGCAAGCTTTCACCCACCATTTATAGAAATACTTTAATCCATAAGGTTGATCTTTTTTTGTCCCTTGCAGCCCTCCATCGTGCCGGAAGAAGGGAGTATCCGCAAAATCGGAGAATGCGAAGTCTTTAAATATGCTCACATCTTCCGGAAGAATAGGAACGTCCTTAAATTGCCGTTCTTTGGGCGTAGGAAAATAAAGCCGCCCATTGCCTAGGTCTATATTGCTTTCCTTCAATCCGATCATTTCGGCCGGCCTGATCGAGATATAAGTAGCAAGCCATTTAATACCAAGGTAAACCTTGACGGGAGCGATCCGCTTTAATTCATCAATGATGGCATGTTGAGTTTCCTTGTCTACCGTTTTGCGGTATCCCAATTGATACTCAACAACCGGAAATTCCGGAAAATCAAATATTTCTTGCCTCCTTTTCATCCATCGGTAAAAAACTTTAAGGGTCCCGATAATATTATTTTTGGTTTTGTCGGAAAGGGTGAGCGTTTTTAAGAAGTCCTCAAAATCTCCGCATTTCAGGTCTTTCACGTTTCTGTTTTTAAAATAGTCCTGTGCGTGTCGGATATGAGGGCGCATATTGTGGGCGGTCTTTGGCTTTGCATATTCAAGAAACTTCTCTGACATATTTGTGAATCCAAGCGGATTTTCACGCTTGTAATCCCGTTCATCATATGTTTGTTCATCGGTCTTAAACCGGAACCCGTTTAATAATCGAAAGGCCGCATCATATGACTTTGTTCTTTTGTGAATCTTGCCGAATATGACACTAAACCGGCTTGCGTGGATTGTTTTGTGGTCAGGACACACAAGGCCGTTGACATGATTATCAACGAGCTTGCCGCCGCAAATTGGACATCTTTGCTCGGAATATATTCCGCCCTTCATACAAAGCACACCTCCCGTTTGATGAGGGAAGGGTAACATATTTCTTTCGGCGGTCAATGTCATTTTTTTTAGTTGCCCCAAAATCAACAGAAGCTTTAGTCTCTCATATAGACTGAATCGGCCCATGCTTCGGCATTATTGATTTGCCGTAACCGTTCACGAACAGCTTTATGAATGTCTTGATATTTTTTTATTGAAACAACCCGAACAACAGAGGCCAAAAGTTCTAATACTTCATCCTTTGTTAATTTGGATATATAGCCTCTATTGTTGTTATAAGATGCTCCGGCTTTTTCTTTCCATTTCGCCCAGGGGACTTCACAGATGGCCGCAATACGATATTTAGCAATATCAAGCTCCACATAGGTTTTTGCCCCGCAATTAGCGATTATCGCCCGATAGTTGACCTCTCGTTTTTCAGTTTCAACACTTTTTTTCAGTTCTAAAACTTCTTTTTCTCCGTCAGAAATTGATAATTTACTTTGTTTGTCGAAGTAAGCTACGCATTCTCGATAGTTCTTTTCTTCAATTTCTTCTTCAGTGAGTTCTCTTTTTTCCTGAAAACCCTTTTCGGAGCTTTTCATTCTTTTGATTTTCTCTTTGTTGTTGCTTAAAATATCTTCCGGAAGCCGCCCTTGATATTCTTTCCCTTTTTCAAAGTAACCCTTGTCCGCATAGTAGCCGGTCATTTGCCGGAAATGATCTTCATTACGAAAGTATGTTTCTTTAACGATTTTTGCTATTTTCCAACAGTCGCGGAGAAAGTCGCCGCCGATCATACCGGCAGAACCTTTTTGCGGTGTCTGAATGAATACGTGATAATGAGGATATCCGTTTTTGTGAAATTCAAGGAACCATGCCCAGCGGAGAATATCAATCGGCTTATATTTCCAAACCCACCGGGCACCGATTTTAACCTTTACACCATGCCGCAGCCTTCTGATAAATTCGCCAACCAACCTCCTTTTTCTTATGTCCGCTAGTGTCGCCGCTGGACTTTCGTATAACTCAGGATCAACGGTAAGAATTACGTGTCTTGTCGATTGCCAATCATACGGAGAAAATATTTCAACTATCCGATTGTGATAACGTGACCGAAAACACGCAGGACACCACACCGATTTGCATGAGCACTTTTTTCCTACAACTGGAATTATTGATTTTTCATCTATCCACCGTTGGTCTGATTTAAAAGCAAGAATAGGGGAGAAAGCGGAAGATATCGCCTCTGACCTGAATTTGAATGCCTTTTGGCCGATCTCGTTTTCGTTAGATGGATCATTAGGCGACAAAAACCCGCTGGCTCGTAGGAACGGCCCCGGGTTTTTGTCGCTGTAGCCCTCTTTTGATAAAAAATACGTTTTACTGAATGGTAAACATGAATCCGAACTTTCCATAAAAAACCTCCCTGATTGCGGCTCAGAAAGGCTTCTTGATTAAGATGAGGTCTAATGTTATAAAACAAATAGACCTGTTTTGGATCTTGAGCCCTCAAGCCATTTTCTGAAACTGTGTTTAGAAAGTCGGGCATGCTCGAACATGTCCGGCTTTCGTTTTCTATTTATTTACTTTCTTCTTTTTCATTGATTCTATCCTTTTATAGAACTCATCATATGCTTTTTTCTGAATCTGAAAGTATTCTTCTGGCGTTTTATCCTTGTAATATCTGTCCATTACTAAAACAATCATTTCATCCAACAGCTGACATGCAAGGTTTGATTTTTTTAATTTCCACATTTTTGCAAGGTGTTCTAATCTTGCCATTGAATTTACATCTAAGCGCATCATCAAGGGGAAACTGTACGAACCGCTACCTCCGGCAGCATTAATTTCTTTTATGTCAATAAATTCATCAATACGTTTTTCTTGTGCCGATTTCTGTTCCCCATCAATTATCTTTTCTGATTTAATCCTCTCTTTTTTTGTCATGGTCATAACTCCTTATTTGCAATTAATATGTAATCAATTTGATTACATTATAGTATAAAAATTTATAATTGCAAGCTTTTTTTTAGGGCTATTCTGACTCCGATTTACCCCATGAATGACGCTATAAAATGCCGACACTCGCTTGCTCCGGCCCGGTCGCTCTACCGGCGCCGCCCGGAGCGCGCTTTTGAAATTTTGTGTTGTTTTCTTTAAACTGGACAAATATCTTTTGATGTTCCAACTTGCATAAAGCGGAGTATTAACACAAAATACCAAGTGGCAATAATTTATGGTTCATCAGGTTCTTACGTATAGCTTCCGAAACGTTGACTTTTCCAATCAGATTGTCTATGCATTATTTTAATCGAAAACTTTTACATAATGAAAAAACATACAACACTTTGTCAAAAGATCTAAGGGGGATTGAAAATGGATAATTCTCTCGAAAAAGATTTTCTCAGACCTTTTGAAATTGCTGAAGGAGTGTCCAGAAGAGATCTTCTAAAAGGAGCCGCGAGTGCTGGACTGGCTTTGGCAGGAGTTGGGGGTTTGATTGGGTGTGCTCATGTGGATCGCACAAAATATAATTATTTTACACTTATGCAAAGATATGAAAACAATCCTATTCTCTTAAACAGTATAGATGACTTTGCACTTTCTGGAGAAGAATTAGGCGAAATGAGATTCTCTAAGGGAGCGGAAAAAACCAGACTTTCTTATTTAAGTGAAAATCCTTTAAAGGGAAGAGAGAATGACTATCCTCTGCAGGAAAGAAAGGGAGACACACCTGTATGTGAAGAGTGGATTTTAACAGAAAATATTGGACAAAATTGGGCTCCTTGGTATACAATATCCATCTTTGCAAGAAAATTTAAATCTGAAGAAGATTTTTTAAATATGGAAGAAAAAATTAAAAATATGCCATCGCCCCAGATAGAATATCTATTAAAAAAACTATATCATGAAAACAGTTTTGTGACTAGAAAAAACATCGCTTTTAATATTTTTTCAAAATCCCCTTTTATTATTGATTTAGTAGGAGGACATATTACCCCCCATACACTCAGGGTTGTAGAGCACAGAAGAAGAGTAAGCCTTTATCAAAAGAAGAGGGGACTTAATTTTGTTAGGGGAAATTTTGACCACCTCAGAAAAAAAGAAGATTTAAAATTTTAAGAATTATTTTAAAAACTAGGTCTCTCTAAATTTTTTTATAAAAACATTTAAATAAGCTTCTCGATCCTGTGAAAAACAATGAGGCGCTCCGGAAAAACTGGGCAAGTCTGATTCAGCCCGGATGACCACTTGAAAATCCCCCATGCGCTGCTTCCTGTAACGTTGACTTTTCCAATCAGATTGTTTATGCATTATTTTAATCGTAAACTTTTACATAATAAAAATATAAAACCCTTCGGCAAAAGATTTAAGGGGGTTAAAAATGGACAACTCTCTCGAAAAAGATTTTCTCAGACCTTTTAAAATTGCTGAAGGAGTGTCCAGAAGAGATCTTCTAAAGAGAGCCGCAGGTGCTGGACTAGCTTTGACAGGACTTGGGGGTTTAGTAGGATGTGCTTTGACACCTAATCTAGATTTAGATTTAAAGGTAGCTGGAAGAGATTTTAATAAATATGATTTTGATGCTATTGCTAGAGAATATGAAACAGGAAAAAGACAAGTTATCCCAATAAACAGCATAGATGATTTTGCGCTTTCTGGAGAGGAATTGGGATGGATGAGATTATCCGAGGGTACTGAAAAAAGAAGAAGAACCTCCCTTTTTGATCCAAATCCTTTGAAAGGAAATGACGATAGATTTAACTTGGGAAGCATGATAAAAGGATTTCCTTCATGCAAGAAATGGCTACTTATTCAATATGAAGGGAGAACGAATTATCCAAGATATCCTCTTGATATAATTGTTAATCAATTTAATTCCGAAGAAAATTATTTATTTGCGAAAGAAAAACTCGCTACATGGTTTTTAGAAACAAAAATACCCACTAAAGAATTAAAAGATTCATTAAAAAAGAAGATTAAATTTAAATTAGAAAGGTTAAATAATTGGGGAGAATTAAGAAAACCATATAGTAAAATCACTGGAATGTTTTCAATAAAACCTTTTTTAATAAGTATTCAAAATCCTTGGTATATCTTTAGCAATATAAATGGGGAACAAGAACAAGAACAAATTTCAAGACTTAATCTCTATCAAAAGAAAAGAGGACTTGATCTAGTTTGGAGTGATTTTGAAGAGATTCAACCTTTTTCTGTAACTCTATAAAAAATCAAAATTCTTAAATATGATTATTTCGAAATATACCAAGTAAACTTAAATAAATTTAGTCATACGAAAGGAACAGACGATTTCGTTCCCGACATTCTCGACCCTGTGGAAAACAATAAAGCGCTCCGGAAAAACTGGGCAAGACTGATTCAGAAGATTTATGAAAAGGAAGTTCTTATCAATTAAATTTCTATGAAACTTATGCAAAATTCACTTGAAGAAATAGCTTATAAACCTGCTGAAAGAAACGAAGGAATTTCTAGAAGAAATTTTTTAAGAACGGCTGCAGGTGCTGGACTAGCTTTGACAGGAATTGGGGGTTTAGTTGGATGTGCTTTAACACCTGATCTAGATGTAAATTTCAAGATAGCTGGAAGAGATTTTAATAAATATGATTTTGATGCTATTACTAGAGAATATGAAACAGGAAAAAGACAGGTTATCCCAATAAATAGCATAGATGACTTTGCACTTTCTGGAGAAGAATTAGGATGGATGAGATTATCCGAGGGGACTGAAAAAAGAAGAAGAACCTCCCTTTTTGATTCAAATCCTTTGAAAGGAAATGACGATAGATTTAACTTGGGAAGAAAAATGATTGAAAATTTTCCAATTTGCCAAGAATGGTTTTTAATACAATATCAAGGTAGAACTAATTATCCAAGATATC
Source organism: Candidatus Altimarinota bacterium (assembly GCA_028698865.1). Classification (GTDB taxonomy): domain Bacteria; phylum Patescibacteriota; class Gracilibacteria; order UBA1369; family LOWO2-01-FULL-3; genus CAINDQ01. Next base: position 6,152 of record JAQVVS010000055.1, read on the forward strand.
CTTTTGACATCTTTGTGAATAAGTTTTCTTCTGAAAAAGAATTTTTTGAAGCAACAACAAAAATAAAATATTTGTTTAGTAATCTAGCTTCATTACATAAAGAAGTCATAGAAAGTTTAGAAATTCCTGAAAAAAGAAGTGTTAAAAAGTATAAAGAATGGAGTTCAAAAAGAAAACCTTATATGGGAGAATTAATATTTTTTTCGCAATTCCCTTTTATAGTGGGAATTGATTCATATTTTCATGAAGACAAAAATCAGAAAAGAGAACATTTTTCTAGAATGAAACTTTATCAAAAGAAAAGAGGCCTTGATTTAGTTTGGAGTGATTTTGAACAAATACAACCTTAATTTTTATTTAATTTCAAAGAGTCTCCGGAAGAAGAATTTAACCTTTTAACTGTACAGACATCGAATGCACCTTAAGCTACGACGTTTTCTGTCTTGACGACAATGGGGAGGGGCTTAGTGGCGTTGTAAACATTTTCGGAATTTTCTGCCAGAAAGAAGAGAGAGGAGGCGTAAGCTTCCCTGTCAAGTGGACAATTGAAAAATAGAATTTCCCATGTTCTTTGACAAACATTCCGCTGGAGTCATATCATCCAGGGAATCATGTGGTCGCTGTTCATTGTATTCAATCATCCAC
>JAQVVS010000056.1:0-4232 GCA_028698865.1 Candidatus Altimarinota bacterium
GTTAAAAGCGCTGAAAGCGCTATGGAATATTTTGATAAGAAGAGTAATGCTTCGGAAACGGAGGCGGCTATTAATAAGCTTAGAAAAGGGGTGATATTGGTAGCTGGACAGCCTCTTACTGATGCCAATAGTAAAAATATCGCAAATGCTAAGAGCAAGAACCCCGATGTAAGCTCTTATTCTTTACCGATAAAAGAAACTTTAGTTGAACTTAATAGCATTATTTCAACACAGGGAAAACTAGAGAGCATTGTGCAACCAATTAATGCGACTTCAGCAAACGGGGTTACTGTAGACTTTGATGAACAAAGAAGAAACGCTGGTCAAAAGAAAGCTAGGGCAGAAAAAGACAAGGAATTTATTTCTGGAATTCAATCAGAAGCAAAAGCTTTTCATGGTCAATTGCTTGCATTTGCGGAACAAGCAACATTCCTTGCAAAAAACGGATTTTTAGACTCATTTTATGATCCCGACCAGATTGAGAAGTTAGCCAGCGAATTAAAGGGTCTTGACCCTATGGTGGCAAATGTTTCCGTAAAAGATTTGAACTTGATATATGAGGAGTTGGAAAGAGGGCTTTGGTTTAAAATTTTTAACGACAAGTCTTTGGGAAATAAGTTTTCTTCAAAAATAGCCGATTATAATAAAGATGTAAAAGAAGCTGAAAACGATTTAGGCAAAAAACAAGATGCCTTGAAAGCGTCTAAAGACCTCTCCGACTCTGAAGCCGCTAAGCGCATTATGTTTGCCGTTGTAAAAAAACAGCATCCGGAGCTTTCGCTCGAAGAACAGCATAATTTGGCAGATTTGATTTTGGCTGATGATGTGGAGAGAATTCAGACTCAAAAAAGTTATGCAGAACTTGCAAATGAGGGATCTGAGGATTATAAAACTTTACTTGATCAAGCGGGAGATTATAATTTCAGATGGAAAGTTTTGAAGTTTAAATATCAATCTGGCGGAAAAACCTACGAGCCTTTTAAAGGCCTAAAGCCGACAGATCTGGACGATTGGTCCAAAATAGAAAAACAATTTACCATTGCCGGGAAATTTGATTATCAGGTCGGATTTTTCTTTTTGGCGGCATTGAAAAGCAATGAAATTTCTGAAGATAAAGGATCTTTTACCATTGTTTACAAAAAACTGGAGAAAAAATTGAAATCAATTATAGCTGATAGACTTGGAGTTTCTCAAAGGATGGGAGAATCTTATATAAGAAGGGTTGTTGATGAAGCTTTCGAAGATCAACTTAAACAATCCGGAGATTTGATGCAGGCTCATTTTGAACATTATAGTAAAAACTCGAATGATATTAATTCGGCAAAAGTAAAGGAATTGAAACGACGCCTAGAAGTCATCAAAGAAAAAAGAAAATTGGAAAAAATCGATCAGGAAGAATATGAAGAAAAATATGCGGAAATCCTGGAAGAATCCCGAGAATATGGAATTGATAAGGAAATAGATCTTATCCAGAATGCTGCGTTAACCGGATATTTAAACAGTCCGGAATCTCAAAAGGTTAAGGATTTCGGGGTGGATGTCGGAAGATACTTGAAAGATAAATCCTTCGCTTTCTTGGATGGAACAAAAACTACTGCCGCAAATGCTTTAGTAGGATCGGTTAAAGTCGGAGCGTCATTGGCCTTTAATACCTTAGCCACTCCGGTTAGAGCCCTGAAATACCCCGCGTTTGTCGCTGTAAAACCTATTGCGTTTGTCGCCAATAAATTAAAGGAAGGATCTTTGACTTCACCTCAAATAATTCAAACCACAAAACAAGACATAGGAAGAATTGGTAATTATTTCAAAACTCTTGGATCCAACTCTATTGCCGGAGCAAAATCAAAAACGAAAGAAGCCTATAAGACTCCTTGGGAACAAGCTAAATTCAAAAGTGTAAAATATAGCGAAAGAACAAAATTCAACATGGAAAAGGAGGAATCAAGAGTTAAAGATTTGTCTGGAAAATCAATCTTGAATCCTCTTGAAATTGGGAATGCCCCAACAATAGATTTTGAGGACTTTAGAGCCAAAATCGAATCAAACGAAAAAGCTCACGGGTCCGGATCGGCATTAAGTTCTCCAAAAAAAACAGAATCAAAAAATAATCCTGTAGGAAACGCCTCTGGAACACCCGGAAACGAAATCTCTCAAGCCGCTTAAAAAATAATTTTCATAAATTAATTAAAAAAATGAATACGGAAGAAGAAAAAATAAAAAATCTTGAAAACGACATGTATATAATGGAAACGACTTTTTCCGCCGACTCTTTGTATGCTTCCATTTTAGACGCTTTAAATATAGACTCAGCCGATGTCGTATATAGAAATCTTGTTCTGGGTATTTTGCAAAAACAGACAAAAAATCGAATTATTTTGTCGATTTGGAAGAATCTTGATAAAGATCAGAAATCTCATTTGAAAGACTTTATATCTCAAACATCTTTTACCGCGCCTTTTATGGAACTGGATGATGTTTTGATGACTTTTGCAAATTTGTATCCGGAGTTGATGAAAAAAGTTTATCAAGATTTGACGAAATTTTTTAAAAACTTCATAGAAAATTTCAAAAAAATAAGAAAAATTTCATTTTAGTAGAATGTGAGAAAATAGTGATTTTGAGTTTGATTTGTTTGGCGTTTTTTGGTATACTTATATGATACAAAAACCAAAAATGTCGTATGGAAAACAAAAAAATAAAAACAGGCATACTTAATTTTTCGCTTTTTAGAGAGAGATTTTTGACTTTTAAAGACGAGAAGGCTCTCGAAGTTGCGCAAACTGCAGAAGCCCTTGAATTTCAAAAAAGGAAAAATTTTTTCCTTGAACAACTCCAATCCTTGATGTCTGGCGGAAATTTGAAACTCGCCGAAGGATCTTATCCGTATTCGAAAGAAATGGAAGATTTTTTGAAAAATTTACCTGATTTGAGTGGAGCCACTTTTGAAAATCCAGAGAAAAAAGATGGAAAATTAATCGTGAAATATTCCGAAAACGGCGAAAAAAAAGAATTAGTCATGGAGGGCGGTGTTTATATCGCACTTTTTTGGAATGATTTAAAAGATAAATTGGAGTCTGGAATGTTTAATGGAAAAAATGTTTCGAATGCATTGTTGCTAAGCGGTCTTGAGCAAAATGCCCCCACTCCAAAGTTTAAAGAATTAATGGAAAAACTTGTAAAAGAAGGCGTGGACAAGGTTGCGAATGATGATCCTTTGGTTGCACCGGCTCTCGCGGAACTTGATACGCTGAGGGGCGCTTTGGATGCAAAAAGCACTAAGGAGCGAAAAGAGGTAAAGACTGAGGTTGAGACGAAAAAAGAGCTTGATGCTATGAAATATGAAATAGAAGATCCTAAACTTACAAAGATTTTGGGGGGGCTCCGTCCTGAGAGCTTGAGTGCCGAAGAATTTGAAAAGCAAAGCAAGGCTCAAAACCCCCGTCCCGAGATTTTGAATGCCGATGAATTTGAAAAACAAAGCAAGGCGATGCTTGACGATCTTACAAAAAGCATGAAAGAGTGGAAAGCTATCATTCTCAGAGGTGATTACAAAATAAACGCTGACAACTGGGATCCCAAGTCTAGACAAGGTCTTAATGTTATTTTTAAAGATTTAAATACTCTTGGGATTTCAACAAACAATAGATTTTTCGAAAAAATGTTCAGCGAATTGGGAAAATGTTCCGATGAAAATTTTCTTGGCAGACAAGATATTTCTGAGAACAACAAATCGCTTTACAGAGATCCTTTGAAAAATTTGGATGAATTGAGGAAAATGGGTGATCCGGGGTTTGCTTCAGCCGTAAATTCCTTGGTGGCAATCAAAGCTATGGTTAATCAAGCGGATATTGAAGAAAAAAATACCATAGCAAATTTGAACAAGCTTGGAAAAGAACCTATCACGGATACAGCTACGAAATTTGTAAAAGATAATTTAAATAAATTCACTGAAGCTGTCCGAACAAAAGACTGGGGAACCGCCGCCGTATATGCGGGTGGTGTCTACATGCTATGGAAATCATGGAAATGGATGGCTGATGCTAAAGACCCTAAAGATAGTACTAAAGCTCTCTTCCCAAATTTGAAAAACTGGGCTTATCTCGCCGGTGGACTTTATGCGGCAAATATATTCGCTAAAAATGCTGGATATGACTTGCCTAAAAAGCTGGGATTGCAAGATATGGACGCGGAGGTAAAAGGCACTCCCCTATCAAAATTTTACACATTGGATC
>JAQVVS010000056.1:4332-6782 GCA_028698865.1 Candidatus Altimarinota bacterium
GGTGGACTTTATGCGGCAAATATATTCGCTAAAAATGCTGGATATGACTTGCCTAAAAAGCTGGGATTGCAAGATATGGACGCGGAGGTAAAAGGCACTCCCCTATCAAAATTTTACACATTGGATCCGGAAAACATGAATAAAGTGAAGGCCAGCACTGTTGCTTCAATGGCTTTCGTAAATTTAAAAGAGTTGCATGATAAATATGTGGAAACAAACGATCCATCTATTCATTTTATGGATCCGGCTCGATTCCCTGACCAATTTCCTGAATTCAAGGGCATGTCTCCTTCCTGCTTGAAAAAAACGGACTTGTCTCATAAAGAAGATGATTATAAAAAGGCCGGACAAGAGTTGTATTTTTTTGTGAAAGGGATTGAAAATTCTTATGACAAGACTCTATATAAGGAAACAAATGTTCCTTTTGCAACGGCTTTGAAAGACAATACTTTGAAAGCTTCCACCGTTTTTGCTCTAGCTATGGCTTTGAGTCCTTTTGCAGCAGACGGAGAATCAAAGAATGTTTTACTCCGTGATGACAAGGCTTACTCAGAAATGGACACAAGAATAGGAAATGTTTTGAAAGATAAGAAGCTGTCTTATAGTTTGGAGGTGACTCCTGATAAAAATAGAGGATTTAATGGCTTTATAATGAGCTATCCTGTCGTTATCCGAGTCGAGGAATCCTCAAAATCTTATTTAGTTTTTGCCAAATCTGATTATGAAGGTAAGGGTGGCAATCTTCATGAAAGAAAAGCTTTGGCAAGAATACCTTTTGAAGGGGAAGCTTCTGGGCGTGTAGATGAGCTGAAAAAAGGAATTACTGCAAGAATGAAGGATATGGTCGCCATTTTCGCCGATACAAATAAAAATTCCGTTGTTGATATAACAAACATGGATTATCACGAAGATGGGAATTGGTATGCTACTCTTAATTACAAAGAAAGCAATATTTCCAGCGCTTCAACTGGTCCAACACAAGTCATCATCACCACCTCAAACGGAAAAGATGTTCAAGTCCGATTAAATGACAAATACAAAAGGATTCTACTCCAAGTCAACGACGTTACTGACACCGCGTCTATCCCTCGAGATGGCGTTATGGCTCAACTAAGCATTCAACCCTTGTCCGCGAACGGGCCTGATCTTACTTCTTTGGGATGGTTTTATAGAAACAAGCGATTACAAATCGTTGATGAAAATCCCAATGATGAATTCTTTGATCTAAAGATAGGTTCAATCAGCGAAACTCAGCGAATGAAATACGACAAACAAAATAAAACTTATTTCTTTGTTAATGATGAAGGAAATCGTGATACAAATGCCGAAAAAGAAATCGTCAAAAACTCTGCTTATAGAAGGGATGTCGCCGAGATTATAATTAAGGATCCCGACTTCAATAAACCTATAGATTCATTCAAAAAGCTTCTTGATAATGCTCCGGCAGAGTATTTAGGGCATTTTGCAAAAAACTTCTCGACTATATTCAAAGATGCTACTTGGGCCGAACCTTTCAGAGGCATGAGGCTGGAGAACTTTACGGGATCCATATCAAAAAATTATGTATTGGGACTGATAGATGCGCAAAAAGGGTTCGTCGCTTCCAAATTGCAACATAGGCTTGAAGGAGTAAAAGATATTTCCGAAGCATCAAAGCAGATAGAGTTGATCTCCGGAGCGGCGTTTACACAGTTTGATAAATTGAACGACAATTTTGCCAGAATGAATGGAAATATGAAAACTGAAGGAAAAGATTGGTCAAAGATTGAATTTACGGTTGATGTGATTAGCGAATTGAGTTCTGTAGGAATTGAAAGTCAAAACTATAAAGAATGGCGCCAAGCATTTATCCTAAAAACTTTTCACGCTTTCGGCAACGATGCCCTTAGGGGTTCTGAAGCATATCAGGCATCCGATGTCGTAAAAGTTTTCGACTATTACACTTCCGCAGTGGATGATTCCAAGGTTGATGAGCAGTATAAGGATAAGAGTGGTGAGACGGCTGAGGCGGAAAAAACTAAATCATCCCTTTTGGCTAGTTCAAAATCTGCAGATGCTGAATTGGTAAAAGCTTTGGCTGAAGTCGATGAATTGGAAAAATCCCAAACCCAGTCCCTGAGTTCTGGAATTCCTTTTATTGAAGCTGATCTCGCGCTTGCTTACAATAAACTTTCGCTAGCCAGAAAAAATGCTGATAACTCTAAGCAAAAACTAAAAGAAGCGGAGAAAAAACTTTATGACTTGAAAAATGATGAATACACTCTTGCTGTAGGATATGTGAATTATGTGGATTTTAAGATTAACACGAGATTACAAACAATTAGAGGATCTGCAATTCCTTCTCCGGGACCGGATTGGGAAATTCCTTCTTATGCCGATTATAAAAAGAATCCGACTGACTATGTTCCTAAACAAATTATTTTTGTAGATACGCGAGAGCCGCTAAAGAG
>JAQVVS010000002.1 GCA_028698865.1 Candidatus Altimarinota bacterium
CCAATTCAAAAAGATAATTCAGCCTGCCTTCAAAAAGAGTTTCAAAAACTTTGCTAACTCCTTTCGCCTGAGTCAAAAGCACAGTGAATGGCGCCTGTAAATCCGTCGCAAAACTCGGATAAACGGCTGTGCGAAGCATCTTTACGGCATTTAAAGTTTTTTGCGGATGTATGCGAACCGAATCTTTTTTCAAAGTGAATTTTGCGCCCATTTCATCGAGTTTTTGCCAAAGACTATCCAGCTGATCGGGATCGATTCCTTTTATTTCAACATCTCCTTTCGTTGCAACTGCGGCTATAGCGTATGTCCCCGCTTCCAAATAATCTCCGGTTATTTTATATTTTGTTCCTTTTAAAGTCTTTACTCCTTTGATTTTCAAAGTGTTAGTCCCTATTCCTGAAATTTTTGCTCCCATTTTATTTAAAAACAAACACATGTCTTGCACATGTGGCTCCGCCGCCGCGAGTCTTATTTCCGTTTCTCCTTCCGCTAAAACAGCTGCCATAACGGCATTTTCGGTTGCAGTGACACTAAGTTCAGGCAAAATTATCTTTGCTCCAACCATTTTTTTTACCTTCAAATGCATTCCTTTATCTTCATCAAAGATTTTTGCACCGAGACATCTCAAGGCGTACGTATGCGCGTGAACCGATCTTTTTCCCAATACACATCCCCCCGGAAAATCCATATTCACTTCCCCTATTCTAGCTAAAAGAGGCCCTATTATTAGAATGGAAGCTCTCATTTTTTTGATCAAATCTTCCCTCAAAGCCGATGATTGTTTTATATTTTGAGCGTCTATTTTGAGTGTGTTTTTTTCAAAAGAAATTTTTGCTCCAAGCGATTTCAAAATCTCCACTATTGAATGTACATCTTCTATGTCCGGCACATTTTCCAATTCCGTTTTTTCTTTTGTTAAAAGCGAAGCGCAGATGATCGGCAAAGCCGCATTTTTTGATCCGCCAACTTTAACTTCTCCCTTTAAAGGAATCCCTCCTTGCACCTCAAATTTGCCCATATTTATGATTTAAGTGTCGCTATTATAGTCGGTTGTCTAAAAAAATGGAAGATAAGAACACTTTTTAAAATTCGGTCTATTGCAAACAGGGGTTTGAGTTGTTTGAGGATTGATAAAACGGCTTATTTTTGCTATAATTGTAAGATTTAAAAACAAAAATAAAAATGCGGAAGGAAAAAATTAAAACATTTGTATACATTTTTATAGCGAGTCTTTGTTTCGTTGGAAGTCTTTTTTATTCGATTAATAAAGATACAAAAGATGAGTTTTTACAGACTTCGGTTTTGACCATTTTAAAATCTGTTAATGACGAGCTAAAGCCGTCTGCTCCGATTGACTTGGCCATTACGGATGTGAATTTTGAAAAAATTTATGATCCGACTCCTACTTTCAATTATTACAAATATAGTGTCGATTTGACTGTAAAAAATAACGGAGCGACTTTGGTGAATGCGAATGTGGTGATAAGTGGAGATCATAATCAGAAATCTCAATTCGTCAGAAATACAAAAAAGGGCTTTTACCTCCAAAAAGACGGAATTTATGTAATCAAAGGATACGAAGTTATTTTTGATGGAAATTTTAACGGAGGAAGCATCGCTTTGAATATCGATGCAAAGGACAGAACCGACATTGATTTATCAAATAATTTTGTAAATGTCGATTTCGTTGAGTTTCCGCCAAAATTAAGTGATGTGTCTTTGAAGGAAATCACCGACGACAAATCTTTTGTAATTACTTTCGAAAACGAAAAAGATTTTGAAAATTATAAATTTGAAGCTTTTGTTTCCGGAGATTATTCTTTTCCGGAGGATAGCCTGAAATATGCAGAGGTTTACGGGCTTGGCAAAGTTTATGGATATTATCGAACTCAAAATAACGGAGATATTTTATCTTCCAAAAAGTGGCAAAACATTTCGGTAGACAAAGATGATTTGACCGTGAAGTTTAGCGAAAATTTATTTTCGGATTTAACGGAACGATATTTGTACTTGAAAGCAACCGATAAAAAAACTGGATTTTATTTGTTTAGTAATGTTATCAAGTTCCCCGGATATCATGAATTGTCGGCTGAAGATCTAGTAAAGTTTTTTGATGAAGATGAATCACTCGAAATGGCTGTAAGTGGTTATTTAAATAGGGATTACTCTCTAGCGAAAACCGTTACTCGCGGAGAAGCTTTGAAAATCGTTTCGGATTCTTTGAATATAAAACTTCCCCGAGATATCGACTCTCAATATTTTGAAGATATTTCGCCCGAAAATTATTTATATCCTTATTCGGTGGGATTGAAAGATAAAAATTTATGGAAAACTTTCGGAAATAAATTCAATCCAAATTCACCAGCCACGATAGATTATTTAAAATACTTAGTTTATGAATATACGAAAAATCGTTAAAATTTACTCTCTCTTTCTTGCCGGATTACTCGTTGCCACAGCCCTTTTTAGCGACGACACTCTGAATTATTACATGACCAGCGTGCTACACTTGGTCAAATAATTTCGTAGAATTTCGCAAAAAATCTTTTATAAAGCTTGTCATGTTTTACGAAATCCGCAGGATTTTCTTTTAAGTATTTTTGTAATTCTTCCAATGAAAAATATTTCACTTTTTCCACTTCTTCTTTTTGAACTTTATATTTTTCGATCGGCCAATCCAGTTTCAACAGATAAACACTTTTGAATTCATTGTTTACGAATGTTCCGTTATTCGTGACATTGCCCTCCTTGTCTTCGAAAATAAACTTCAAGTCCGATGGTTTTACCTTTACGCCAAGCTCTTCTTCTATCTCCCTTACGGCAGAGGTCAAACTATCGTCTCCAGCCGAAACGTGCCCTGAACACGACACTTCCCAGAGCCCCGGATAGGACTCTTTTTGCATCGCACGCTTTTGCATGAGAATTTCTTTTTTGTTATTTATTACCCAAATATCAATTGATCTATGCCAATCTCCATCCCGATGTACTTCCGCGCGAAGTTTTGACTTGCCCGTCGGAATCCCTTTTTCATCCAAAATGTCGAAATATTCAGCCATTTTTAAATAGTTGCAAAAAAACAATAGCCATCTAAAATTAGCATAATTATTAACTTTTTTTAATGGCAGATTTTATTACGGTTATTACCGCTGGAGGAATAGCTATGTTTTCCACTATTGTAGGGTCTTTTTCTGGAGGAGCAACTTCTTTGATAATGTTTCCTTTGATGCTGATTTTTGTCATGAGCAATTATGTTGATGCTTTTACTCTAAATAAAATCGCCACTCTTTTTATGACTATTTCGGCTAGTCGGCTGCACTCAAAAAAACACAAAATAAATTTTCGTTTATTTTTTACCCTTTTGATTTTTGGCATTATCGGGACTGCACTTGGCACATATTTAATTCAATATAAGTTAAATGAAGACTTTTTTAAAAAATTACTTGCTGTTTGTTTGATTATTATCGCGGTCTATTTATTGGCTTCCAAAAACAAAGGAGTAGAAAGTCGTATTCATCGGGAAATAGGGATTTATTCACTTTTAATAGTCGCTGTTTTTTCAACTTTTATAAATATTTTAAACGGAATTTTCGGTGGAACAGGTCTTTTTTTAACAATATTTTTTGTAATATTTTTTAGGATGACTTTCATAGAGTCCATGATCTATACGATGCCCGTATATGCCATTATAAACATTTTTCAGGTTCCTTATTTGGCTTATATTACGGACATCATCCAGCGGTATCCAATTCTCACAATCACGATGATTTGTTGCGGACTTCTTGGGGGAATCATCGGAACAAAGCTTCAATATTTAAAAGGAAACGGATTGGTTAAAAAAGTCGCTGTCGTTATAATGATAGCTATAGGCTTAAAAACTTTTATTGGGTGATTTTATTTTAAATCCTCGCTTTTTGGCAGTTTTGCAACTCTTGTAAAATAAAGCAGATATTCAATATTTCCTTCTTTTCCAGCGATCGGAGATTGCATTACTTTTGGAGCTAGATATCCGCTATCTTTAACCCATTTCAAGAAATTATTTAGGATTTTCCCGCGCAAAATTTCATCTTTTATCACGCCGTCTTTTGGCACAACTCCTTTTCCCGCCTCAAATTGTGGCTTGAATAAGCAAATCACTTTCCCTTTTTTTTTCACGAGAGAAAAAATATGCTCCAGAGTTAGTTTCAGCGAAATATATGATAAGTCCACCATCGCAATATCTATTTCTTCCGGAAGGGCTTTTACTTTGCGAATGTCGGTGCCTTCCATATTTATGATTCTTTTATTCATTTTTAGTTTTTCGGCCAGTTGGTCCGTCCCAACATCTATCGCGTAAACTTTTTTTGCGTAGTTTTTAATGGCAAAATCCGTAAATCCGCCCGTGGAAGCTCCTACATCCATCACCACTTTGTCTTTGAAATTTATATTGAATTTTTCTGCGGCCGCTTTGATTTTATTCGCTCCTCGCCCGACATACATTTCCGTCCTCGGGATCATAATTTTTGTAGATTCACCAAATTTTTGACCCGGTTTTTCGGCTACTCCCTGCGGAGTTATGACTTTTCCTTCTTTTATCAAAAGTCTGGCTTGAGAACGAGTCTCCACCAATTTTTTTCGAACCAACAGTTCATCCAAACGGTATCTCATAATTACACAACGGTTTCCAAATAACACTTCTCGCAGTATACAATCTCTGGGCGATCTGGGGAATAGGTGGTTTGAATTTTTATTCTTGTCTACGATATTGGAGGGCTTCTGTGAGGTGGGGAAGTTTTATGGATTCGCTTTCTTCGAGATCGGCGATTGTGCGAGCGATTTTTAGAGTGCGAAGGTAGCCTCTGTTTGAGAGGTTCATTGTTTCTACTGCTTGGGAAAGGATTTTTTCGGAATCGGAATCTAAGGCGCAAAATTCCCGTATGGCGGAAAGATTCATGTCTGAATTGGCGCGAATCCCCCTGTGTTCGCGAAATCGCCTCGATTGGAGGAATTTTGCGCCCTGGACTCTTCCAACCAAATCTTTTATCCCTTTATCATCATTAAATTCCTCATTAAAAAATTTGTTTGCCGCCACTTTTTCAATATCCAAAAAAATATCAAACCTATCCAAAATCGGCCCCGAAAGCTTTTTGTTATAATTTTTTATTTGTGATTCCGTACAAACGCATTTCATTTTTCTATCGTTTTTATATCCGCATTTACAAGGATTCATAGTCGCTATCAAAATAAAATTGCATGGAAATTTCACCGAAAAATTCGCCCTGTTTATGTGAATGTATTTGTCTTCCAATGGTTGCCTCAACGACTCCAAAGTTTGATTTGGAAATTCCGTAATTTCATCCAGAAAAAGAACTCCGTTGTGAGCCAAAGAAATCTCCCCCGGTTTTGGAATCATTCCTCCTCCGCCGACAATCGAGGGCAAAGATGCTGTGTGATGCACTTCTCGAAAAGGTCTGTTTATAATCATCGGATTTTCACGATTTAGTAATCCCGCCACCGAATAAATCTTTGTCGTTTCAATTATTTCTTCTTCATTCATCTTTATGAGCAAGTCTCGAAAAGCCCTTGAGAGAACCGTTTTCCCGCATCCCGGACTGCTCCTAAAAAGCACGTTATGCCTTCCGCTAGCCGCCACCATAAGAGCTCTCTTTGCTTTTTCATGGCCAACTATTTGTGAAAAAAGATAGGATCCTTCTTCGTTTTTATTCCCGTATTTCGCGCTTATTTTGTGATGAGGAAACTTTTGCAACTCGATTTCGCCCTTCCCAAACATCACCAATTCTTTTAAATTTTCCACTGGATAAATATCAATTCCTTCGATCAAACTTCCTTCCAGCGCATTCCCTTTCGGTAAAAATATTTTTTCAAACCCACAACTTTTCGCGTATTGCACGATAGGCAAAATTCCATCCACCGCTCGAACTTGGCCATTTAAAGACAATTCCCCCACCATGATGCTTTTTTCAAAAATTTTCCCAAAAACTTGTTCGCTCGCCAAAAGCAGACTTATTGCAATCGGCAAGTCAAAAAGAGTTCCTTGTTTTTTTATTCTGGCCGGAGCTAAATTTATCGTTTTTTTGTTGTGAGGATAAAAAAGTCCACTGTTTTTGATGCTCGATCTAATCCTCTCTTTCGATTCTTGAACCGAAATATCCCCCATCCCAACAATCGAAAAAGAACTCAATCCCTGCGAAATGTCCGCCTGAACTTCCACAATATTGCATTCCAGTCCCGTAAATGAACAAGAATAGATTTTGGCTGTCATATGCGTGTTTTTAAAAAGTAAGATTTCATAATGACAGCCATTTATGAAATTTTCTTAAAATCTTTCTGAAATTTTCTTGAAATCTTTTTCACCCACTTTTTCCCTCTTTTCAGCCCTTATTCCAAAATCAATTTGTAAAAATTTTCTCCAGCCTTCACAAAAAGGATTTCTCCGTCGTTGATCGAAAATATTTTTGAAGGATTTTCATCCAAAGAATTGCTAAAATTTATATCTTCGCGCTTTTTGTTCAACGGATCGTATAAAATAATCCCCTCTCGATTCGCCACAACCATCTCATTGTCCTTCCTCCATGCGGCTAAATTTATATTTCCTTCTATTGACGTTTGCTCGAGTGATCCAGCTTCATCCATTATCCATAAGTTAGGCTGTCTGAATATCGAAACCGCAAAAAATTTCCCATCATTGCTCCATTTTCCCCCCGTAATAATTTTGAATTGTTTAATTTCCGGCAATAAATCTTTACTTTTTTCTTCAACATTAACTTTGTATGTGGTTGTCGGATTAGCCTTGTCCGCCACCAAAATCCTTTTCTTATCCCCAAAAGCAATCGGATCTTCCAACGCTTTAGGAAAATATACAATCGCCTTTTTTCCCGGATCATCCAGATTAAATAATTTCTGCATATTATTTTCTTCATCAATTTCAAAAGAATATCTCATTCCCAATTCTATCGGCTCATCTTCCGTTTTTAGAAAATGAGGTTTCTTTTTCATTTCTATTTTTTTCTCAACCGTCCTCCATAATTTTATTTTTTCAGAATCGAAAATCGCTTCATATCCATCTTTTGATATATAAAAACTCTTTTCTCCCATCGGCTGCACTATTTCACAAGGAGAATTTTTACATTCAAAAACCTCTTTCCTTTCATAAAAATGAGCCGTGAAAGGCGTCTCTGCGTAAATCAAAATAGTTCCTTTATTCAAAACTTTTCCCCAAAAATAAAGCACAATCGACCCCACTATCACCAGCGCGATAAGCGTGCCGAAAAAAATCTGTCTCCGTTTCGCCAATTTTATATCTATGTAATCAGCCTCCATAATCCGCAAAAATATTTTTGAAATGAGTAATTTCGCGAAGAATTCCCCGCTTGTCCAATTTTACGGCAATTACATCCAATCGCCAACTCAAAGACTCTTTCCTCCCCTTATATTTTGTTGCGGAAGCCAAAAACCATAATGCCGTTTTTAATATTTTTACTCTTTTTTTCCTAGTAACGGCATCTTCCGGTTCCCCAAAAAACGCTCCGGTTCGAGCTTTCACTTCCACGAAAACCATTTCTTTCTCATCTTGGTCATACGCTATCAAATCTATCTCCCCAAATTTGGATCTGAAGTTATTCGCCAAAATTTTATAATTTTGACTAATCAAAAACTTTTCCGCATATTTCTCACCAAATTTTCCTATTTCACCATTGTTCATGAGTACAATATATTCCTCGAATGTAAAATCTTTTTAAAATTTTTCTAAAATATGTTCTTGAATAATCAAAATCCTTTTAGTATAGTTCAAAGCCCATAGGGAAAAGGGCTTAAAATTTTACTAAAATGGCTGACAAAAGCTATCTGCCTCCGCACAGTCTTGATGCCGAGCGGTCCACCATAGGATCTCTTCTTGTCGACAAGGACTCGATTATAAAAATTTCGGACTTTATCAGAGGCGAAGATTTTTATCACGATGCTCATAAAATGATATATCGAGCGATAATGGATCTCTATGATAAGCGGTCTCCGATTGATCTCGTCACTTTGACAAACATCTTGGAAGAGAGAAAAGAATTGAAAATTATTGGAGGAGCTTCCTATCTGGCTTCCCTTGCAAATGAAGTTCCTACCGCTACTCACATATTTCAGTACGCCACAATAGTTAAGGAAAAAGCCATTTTGAGACAGCTCATTTTGGTCGGGGATACCATTAAAGGGCTTGGCTATCGGGAAGATGGAAATGTCGATGAACTTATTGATGAGGCTGAAAAAACCTTGTTTGGAGTTTCACAGAGCTATATTTCAGATCGATTTGTTCATATCAAGGAAGTTTTGAATAATACATATGAGAAAATTTCCGATTTGCACGATCCGGATTCCAAAGAAAAATATCGTGGAATTCCCACCGGATTCAAGTCTTTGGACAACCTTTTATCCGGCCTCCAACCTTCCGATTTGGTAATATTGGCGGCCAGACCTTCTATGGGAAAAACTGCTTTCGCTTTGAATATAGGTGAAAATATCGCAAAAAGAGGTAAAACCGTCGGGCTCATTTCTTTGGAAATGTCGAAAGAGCAATTGGTGGAAAGAATGTTCTGCAGTTTGCTTAGCGTGGATTCTTGGAAAATGAGAACGGGAAAGCTTAGCGATGATGATTTTGCTAAAATCGGAGGAGTAATGGATGAACTGAATTCGATGAAAATTTATATCGACGATTCTGTTGGCAATTCCATTTCCGAACTAAAGGCTAAAGCGCGCAGACTAAAGATGGAACACGGATTGGATGTTTTGGTAATCGACTATTTGCAACTTATGAGCGCCGGCAATTTCAGCAGTTATCAATCTAATAGAGTTCAAGAAATATCCGAAATTTCCAGAGCTTTAAAGGCTTTGGCGAGAGATTTAAATATCCCTATTATCGCTCTTTCACAGCTTTCTCGTGCGGTGGAAATGCGTCCTAGCAAGATCCCTCAACTTTCCGATCTTCGTGAATCCGGTGCAATCGAGCAAGATGCGGACGTTGTTCTTATGCTATATCGTGAAGATTATTATGAAGAAGATACCGATAGAAAAGGCATTACCGATGTATTTATCAGAAAACACAGGAATGGGCCTATTGGCCATATAGAATTGGCATTCAAAAAGGAACAAATGAAGTTCCTTGATATCGAAAAAAGCCGAAAATTCGATGAATACGCAACTGTGGAATAATAAAGTATTTTGAATTATAAACACTTGCTCCTATAATGCATCTGTTTTATTTGTTAGCTTTTTAATATATGCCAGAATTAGATACAAACGAATATCATGTAAGATTACAGAAAATTCGCGATTTACGGGAAGCCGGAACAATCCCTTATGCCGATCGTTATGATAGAACTCACACTAGCAAACAAGCTTTGGAGTTTGGTGAAAAAAATACTGTTCGTGAAATTCCCGATATTGTGAAAAGTCCTTCAAAAGAGCTTATCAAGCTTTGCGGGAGAGTTGTTTCTTTCAGAGGACACGGGAAACTTTCTTTTGGCCATTTGCAAGATCTTGACGGACGAATTCAGATTTGTTTTATGGAAGATTTGCTTGGTGCGGATACTTATAAATTTTTGAGAAAGCTCGATATGGCGGATTTTGTCGGAGTGGAAGGTGAGCTTTTTCGAACAAAACACGGAGAAATAACTTTATTGGTTTATAAAACAACCATTCTTTCCAAAGCGCTTCGCCCTCTTCCGGAAAAATGGCATGGGCTCAAGGACCAAGAACAAATTTATCGTCAAAGATATTTGGATACTGTGATGAATCGAGACAGTCTGGAAAGGTTTAAATTTAGATTTGATTTGCTAAAGGCTCTGCGTGAATTTTATTGGGAAAAAGGCTTCACCGAAATAGAAACTCCCGTTTTGGAAAATGTGTCTTCTGGGGCCGCCGCCAAACCTTTTATCACCCATCATAACGCCTTGGATATTGATATGTATCTCCGAATCGCGGCAGGAGAGTTGTGGCAAAAAATGGCGATTGTCGGAGGGTTTGAAAAAACTTTTGAAGTCGCGAGATGTTTCCGAAACGAAGGAATCGATCCGAGTCATTTGCAGGAATTTACGATGATTGAGCATTATGCGTCTTATTGGGACTACGAAGACAATATGAAATTTACGGAAGAAATGTTTGAATATATGCTGAAAAAACTTATCGGCACCACGAAAGTGATGATTAAAGATCGCGAAGGAAATGAAGTTGAAATAGACTTCAAGGCTCCTTGGCCTAGAAAAAGATATACAGATTTGATCGAAGAAGACTCGGAAATCGATGTTTTGAAATATGATAATGCTGATGATTTGCTCAAAGAAATCAAAGCGAAAAAAATTCAAATTGATGATGCTGAAACTTTGGGATATGGAAATTTGGTTGATTCTCTTTACAAAAAAGTAACGCGTCCGAAATTGATTCAGCCGACTTTTGTAATTCAACATCCTCTTCTCACAAAACCTCTTGCTCGAAAAAATGATAAAGATTCCAGACTTTGCGATACTTTTCAATTGCTGGTGAACGGATGGGAAATCGTAAACGCTTACAGTGAGCTAGTCGATCCGGTGGACCAGAGAGAAAGATTTGAAGCGCAGTCGAAAGCAAAGGCCGAAGGAGACGAAGAAGCAATGATGATAAATGAAGAATATCTGGTCGCGATGGAGCATGGGATGCCTTGTATGTCGGGTTGGGGAATGGGAATCGACAGATTGGTTACTCTTTTGACTAATCAAGATAATGTGAAAGATTGTGTGCTTTTTCCGCTGATGAGACCTCTCGAGGAATATACTAAAAAGCAGGAAAAAATGATGGAAAAGTTTGCCAAGAAAGCAAAAAAATCTAAATAAATGAGACATGGATAAAATAGTAGTATTAGATTTTGGAGGGCAGTATGCTCATTTGATTGCGAATAGAGTTCGTCGGCTCGGCGTTTACAGCGAAATAATGGACGGTGAAACAAAAGCGAGCGACTTAAAAGGGTACAAAGGAATAATCATGTCCGGCGGGCCCGCCAGTGTTACCGCGAAAGATAGCGTAAAATGTGATCCTGCAATTTTTAAATTGGGAATTCCCGTTTTTGGTATTTGCTATGGACATCAATTGATGGCGTTATTTTTGGGTGGGGAAGTTGGAAAAGGAAAAGTACGAGAATACGGTCCGGCGATTATAAAATTCACCGAAAAAAAAGAAATTTTCAAAGATGTAAAAACTTCTGAAAGCGTATGGATGAGCCATTTTGACCAAGTAATAAAAGCTCCTAAAGGATTTAAAATAATCGGGGCAAGTAAAGACTGTCCGATTGTGGCGATGGCCAATTATGAAAAAAATCTTTTCGGAATTCAGTTTCATCCTGAAGTGACTCACACTCCTTGCGGAATGACTTTGCTTGAAAATTTTATCAAAAAAACCAGTGCAAAAAGGGATTGGAATATCTCCACTTACATTGATGATATTACCGCTGAAATTCGTAAAAAAGTCGGAGATAAGAGAGTGTTTTTATTAATAAGTGGAGGGGTGGATAGCACGGTGGCGTTCCTTTTAATTTCAAAAGCTTTGGGAGGAGAAAAAGTTTACGGACTTTTTGTCGACACAGGATTTATGCGAATGAATGAGCGCAAAGAAGTGGAGGCGGCGTTGCGGAAAGTAGGGGTGAAAAATTTGCATGTATATGACGCGGGAAAAGAATACTTTAAAGCGCTGAAAGGTGTTTATGAACCGGAGGAAAAAAGAAAAATTATCGGAGATTTGTTTTTGGATATCCAAGCTAAAGTTTCAGATAAATTAAATTTGAATCCGAAAGAATGGATAATCGCGCAAGGAACAATTTATCCTGATACGATTGAAACAGGTGGCACAAAACATGCCGATAAAATAAAGACTCATCACAATCGCGTTCCTCAAATTCAAGAATTGATTAAGCAAGGAAAAGTGATTGAACCTTTGTCTCAACTTTATAAAGACGAAGTTCGATTAGTTGGAGAAAAATTGGGGCTTCAGAAAGATTTGGTTTGGAGGCATCCTTTTCCCGGTCCCGGACTTGCGGTGAGAACTCTCTGTGCGAAGAAGGAAGATTATCCTGATAATGTTTCCGATCTCGAAAAATGTATAAATCTTGAGATTGAAAAATACGGATTGAAGTCTCGAGTTTTGCCTATCAAAAGTGTCGGTGTTCAAGGAGATGAAAGAACATATCGTCATCCTGTAGTTTTGTTTGGAAAGAAAAATTCTTGGGAAATTTTGAATAAGATTTCCACTCGTTTGACTAATCAATTTCCCGATATTAACAGGGTGCTTTTTGGGCTTTCTCCTGCTAAAATTGAAAAAGTGGGTATCCGCGTTTCATATCTAAATCTCGAGCGTACAGAGTTGCTCCAAAAGGCGGATAAAATTGTTATGGATTTTATAAAAACAGAAGGTTTACTTAAAAAAATCTGGCAATTCCCTACCGTCCTCATTCCAGTATTTGTCGGGAGTTTGAAAACCGAATCTTTGGTATTGCGCCCTGTTTGCAGTGAGGAAGCGATGACTGCAAATTTTTACAGGATGCCACCTTTGAAACTTTCGAAATTAGTTAAAAAACTTTCGAAAGTGAAAGGAATTTCCGGAGTTTTTTACGACATAACAAATAAGCCGCCAGGGACTATCGAGTGGGAATAATTAACTTAATTCAACTTTTTGAGGAGTGCTTATTTTCATGCCGAAATGCTTTTCGGTGAACTCTTTGAACTTTGCTGGATCGCCTGTTGTAAGAAAGGTTTTTACTTTGTTCTTCCCAAGCTTGGATTCGATTTCAGGATGATTTTGCAGGTATTGTTTTAGCTTTTTTGCCGTAATTTGGCCGGATTGAAGAACTTTTATTTTTTGCCCCATTATCCTATTAAAATCTTTTATCATTAACGGATAATGCGTGCATCCGAGTATCAAAGCATCTATGTTGCAACTTTTCAGAGGCTTTAAATATTTTTTTAGAATGGATATCGCTTCTGGCTTTTTGTGCCAATCTTCTTCGATAAAAGGAACCAAAAGCGGACAGGCTTTTGAATAAACTTTTATGTGCGGGTTCAATTGGTGAATTTCTTTTTCGTAGGTTTTTGAATTTATGGTCGCTTTGGTTCCGACAACCCCGACTTTTTGATTTTTTGTAATAGATATCGCCTCTTCTGCAACTGGAATCAACACTCCAAGTATTTTTCTTTCATTCTCTTCTCCCCCTTTGAGATATTTTTCTTGAACATGCCTGAGGGCGACGCTTGAAGCGGTATTGCATGCAAAAATTATCAACTTTGCTCCTTTTTTGAAAAGATACTCGACCGCCTGTTCCGAGAATTCTTTGATAATCTCGTCGCTGTGGTTGCCGTACGGAGCTCTTTCATTGTCTCCGAGGTACAAATAATCATATTCCGGCATCGCCTCCATAATAGGCTTTAAAACCGTTAATCCTCCATAGCCTGAATCAAATAGCGCAATCATGTCTAAAAATTAAATACGCGCAAAATATATATGTTTTAACGGGTGTTTGCCAGTGGATTTGATGGGTAGTCGGATGAGTAGTCGTTGAGTACCCGTCTGGCTAGTCAGCCACAGGGAGTGCTTTTTGTCTTTAGATAGCGGATTTCGATGGATTACCCAGTTGAAGGTTTTTTTAACGAGCGTAAACTGCCAATAGCCATAATGGCTGTAGCGCCAAGATTGTGAACAAAATAATCATTGCAATTCGTTTTTTGAAAGTGGCTACTTTGACTTCCAGGCTCAGTTTTTTTAATGTCCCCATACTTTCCTTTATTTTTTCGGAGAACTCGTCTTCCGCCTTTTTTCTTTCATGATTTTCGCGATGATACTCAAGGAGTGGAATGCTGTTTTTCACCTGAGCCTCCAGTTGTCCAACGCGATAATTGGCTATTTCAAGCCTTTCTTGCTTCTCTCTCAGCTCGTCTTTGGCGTCAAAATATAATTTTTTGTATACCTCATCGCTTACACTTTTTCCGGATCTTTTTGAGGAAAATTTCTCGAAATTTTCCTCATCAATGATTTCCACTTTGTCTACATTGTCAACTCTGTCCACCCTGCTGTCTATAGACAAATCCGATGTAGACACCATAATTTCGTCTACATCCACTTGAACCCCCTGCCTCTCCTTAAAGCCCAATATTTCCTTTTTATTAAGCCAAACTCGCCCATTTATAAACTTCGTAGACAACTTTTTTGACTTAACATACCTGTCTACAGTCCTCATCGAGACTTTAAGCAGTTTACTAGCGGCTTTCCTATCTATTCCGTATGTATTTTCGCCTTTTTCCATTGTCATGTTGTTGTCTATTTTATGTCTATGGACAAGGTATTGACAGATAGTAGACATTTACGATCGGATTTTACTTTAAATGTCTACTCATGTCCATATTAATCATTTTCCTTTTATCTTTCTTCCTTAAACTTATCTTTACTTTACACCTCCAAAGATAGATAATTGAGTTCGTACTCATTCTAAATAAAATGCTTAATTTTAGGCTTACAAACTGGAGGAAATCAATTATCGCAACTGTTATTTCGACATTAATTTTTCCTCAATTTACGGCTTTTGCGGAAATAACGACTTACGAGTCGTTTATAAATTTAAATCCTCTTAAAATCGAGATTACTGGAGATTCCGCCGGAGAACAGATGGGAGCGGCCATGGTTAGCGGTGATTTTAACGGAGATGGAGTCGATGACCTAGCCATTTCCAGCCCTTTTGCATCAATAGGCCAAGGAGAGTTCAATGGAAAAGTTTCAATTTTTTTCGGAGAGAAAAAAATGAAAATTCGTAAAAATTCTTTTAATACCATATCTCCGGATGTAGCTTTTTATGGAGCCTCTTCTGGAGATCAACTCGGATCTTCTATAACTGTCGGAGATTTTAATAATGACGGAATTGATGATTTAGCCATCGGAGCTTTCAATGCCTATGATAAGAATAAAAAGAATAGAATAGGAAAAGTTTATGTCGTTAGTGGCCGAAATTATTGGGATGAACGATCCTTTATTTTCCCAACTACAAAGCCTGATGCCACATTTACCGGAGTAGACACTGACGAAGGGTTTGGAATGACGCTGTCTACTGTTGACATTAATGATGACCATGTTGACGACTTGGTTATCGGATCTCCTTTTTCGTCTTCTCCTGAAATCAAAAGAAGTGGCATGGTTTACGCGTTTTTCGGGGGTGTCGACTTCATGTCTACTCGTGTCTATTCCAGCAATAAAGCAAATTTGAAAGTCTATGGGAATGCTATGAACGAGAGATTCGGATCGTCCATTTCAGGAGGTAAAATTTTAGGCAAATATACAAATTTGATTGTCGGAGCTTATGCCGCTGATCACGGAGACAAAAGCCAGTCTGGAAAAGTTTATTTATACAAAAGGACTAAAGAGCTTCCTGCGATAATGGATCCTCCTTCAGTTATTTTTTCCGGCACCAAAACAGGAGAATGGTTTGGGTTTAAAACTGTCGTAGCGGATATCAATAACGATGGGAAAGACGATGTTTTAGTTTCATCTTTTCCATATAACGGTGATGCTCACGACTCCAAGGTTTCTGTTTTTTATTCAAAAGATATTCCCGATAAAAAATCGTCATTTATTTACTCAAATAAAGAAAATACGAGTGTAATATTGCAAGAACCGCGCGGAGAAGCGTTGATCGGAGCAAGCATAGTCGCTGATGATTTCAATAAAAACGGCTATACGGACATCATAATCGGGGCTCCTGGAATAAGCGATTCTCAAAATAACATGACAGGTGATGTTTATATGATATTGGATGAGGCTGTTAAAAAAACTTCCGTTTACAGCGCTGATGGTCAATCCGTTTCTGCTACTGTAAGGGGGCGAAACACCGATGATTGGTTTGGGTTTTCAATTGCGGTTTTGGATTTTAATAAAGACGGACATAAAGATTTGGCTGTCGGGGCCAGATATTCTGATGCAGAAACCGACTTGGATAATGGAAAAGTTTTTATTTTGTTCGGAAAAAGCCAACCATTTGGCGATGAGAAAGCTGTTGTGGACTTGGATTCCAGGCCAATAAGTAGGGGAGCCGTTATTCATGCCGTTGTTGAAAAACTCGATCTAAAAAACACAAAAAAAGACATTATAAATAGTTGCTATGAATACAAAGAATTTTGCTTGTTTAATTTTATGGCAATGTCTTTGTATAATGATATTCAACTTGAACCTTCTTTGATTTTGTATCCGGATGTTCCGGAAAACCATAGATATTATGAAGATATTACTATTGGAACGATGCTCGGACTTGTGAACGGATTTGTTTCTCAACAAGACACTCCGTTCTATCCAAATCGAAGTATTTCCAGAATAAACGCTTTGAAAATAATTTTGACCGCCGCCGATTTGGTGAAGTTCAAATATCGATTTGCATTGCTAAAAGAGCTTGGCGGATATGAAAAACTGATTACTCAATATTCCTATTTCAGAGACATAGATCCGAAAGTTTATGAAATGTGGTGGGTTCCTCGATATACTAATTTCGCTTTAAAGGCTGGAATTGTCCCAAAAGAAAGATATTTCAGACCAAATGAAAATATAACAATAAAAGAATTCAATTCCATGCTTGAGAAAACTGTGGAATATTTAAACTCCCTTGAACAAGATGAAGAAGCTAAGTCATGATGAAATTTCAAAAATCAAACCGTCCGTCTCAGATGTAAAAAACAGGAAGCGCACCGATATTTATGCGCTTTTGGATAATGTAAGAAGCCTTCACAACGTAGGGGCCATTTTCAGAACTTCTGACGCGGTTTTGCTCAAAAAGCTGTTCCTATGTGGAATTACCGGATTTCCGCCTAAAAAAGAGATTTCGAAGACGGCTTTGGGAGCGGAGGAGGTAGTTCCTTTCGAATACGATGAAAATGCTGTGGATGTGATAAAAAAATTGAAGAAGAAGGGCGTGCAAATCATAGCGGTGGAACTCGCAAAAGGAAGTAAAAGATATGACAAAATCAAATATAAATTCCCGATTTGTTTTGTTTTTGGGCATGAAGTCGAGGGAATTTCGGAGGAGGTGATGGAGCTGGTGGACGAAGCTATAGAGGTCCCGATGCTTGGAAGAGCCAACTCCTTGAATGTTGCAACTTGTTATGGAATTATAGTATATGAAGCATTGAAACAATTAAATTTTAAGAGCTGATTATGTTTAAATTGTGGAAAACGACTGTTTTTGGGATTGTTTTTGTGGGGATTGCTTTGGTTTGGATTTTTTTTGTTGGATTTAACTCGAGCGCTCCCGGAAACTATTTCAACAAAGGAAATAATGCTCTTTGGCTCGGACATGAATGGGTGGGGGATGAAAAGTCCGATATCGAAATTCAAAATTTGATTTCAAAATTGCAAAAGCATCAAATAAAAACGGTTTTTGTGCATGTCGGTCCTCTCAAAAGTGATGGGAGCATAGATCCGGAGGCTTATGAACATGCGGTAAATTTCGTGGAGAATGCGAAATTGTATGGGCCTGATATTTCGTATCAAGCGTGGATGGGGCAAATTCGCAGTAAAATCGATCTGGCTGAGGCGCACGTGCGCCATAATGTCGCGAAACAATCTTTTATAATGACTTGGATGGTAGGGTTTGACGGAGTGCATTTCGATATTGAGCCGGTGTGGGATAAAGATGAAAATTTTATTTTAATGTTGAAAGAATCGCGCGAACTTATCGGGGATGATTATTTAATTTCCGTGGCGTTAGCCGAATTTATCCCGAGATCTTTTGTTTGGTTGACTCAAAAAATTCATAAATTTGAAAATTATAATACCGAGGTGAATTATAAAAATGTGGCTAAATATTCAGACCAAATCGTAGTGATGGTTTATGATACGGGATTTGATAAAGTGTGGAAATATGAATGGCTCGTGAAGGAACAAGCTATTTGGGTGACGCGACTTTTCAAAGACAAGCAAGTTTTTATCGGAATTCCTTGTTATGAAGAGGTGAAAAAAGGGTTTGATCCTTTGGTGGAAAATGTGGAAAGTGGGCTAAATGGTCTGATCCGTGGATTGAATAATACTCGCAGTCGAGAATCCAGTTTTGAAGGAGTGGCTATTTATCCGCATTGGGAAATGAGTGAATCTGAATGGGAAACTTTTGATAGACTTTGGCTTGGGAAATGATTTTATTTTTTGAAAAATGTTGAAATTTTTATTTACAAATGAGAGCGAAGTTTCTCAATCTAAGGCCTTTTTTGCTCAAACTGTTGCCAAATTTGAAAAAGTTTTGAAAATTAAGATTGCTGAAATTTTGAAAGGGAACACCGGAGAAATAAGTCTAACTTTGGTGAATGATTCCGCAATCCAAAAATTAAATCGCAAATACAGAGGGAAAAATATGCCGACGGATGTGCTTTCTTTTGCTTATATGGAGGATGCGGGGGTGGCGCAGATACGCGAAATTTCGCTTCAAATAGGGGATATTTTTATCTCGGTTGATACTGCAAAAACGCAAGCTAAAGAACACGGACACAGCTTGAAAAAAGAATTGGAAATTTTATTTGTGCACGGACTTCTGCATCTTTTCGGATTTGATCATGGGGACGATAAAGAGGAACGCGAAATGGAAAAATGGGCGGGGAAAGTTTTAGAACATATCCTGTAAATCCACAATTTCCCAGTCTTGGCTGGAAGAATCTTTCTTTTTTAGGATGGTGGAGGTGCGAGGAGGAGCCATCGGCTCCAAGCTTTTGTTGTGCCCGGCTCCGGTGATTCTGTGGGTTTCAATTTTGCGGATCATCTGAAAATCGATTCTGCCGAGACTAAATTCTACAATTCTTTCTGTTCCAACTTCGCCTTCCTGCATGCCTATATCGGCGTATAGAGGGGCTGTTTCGTCCATCGTGATTTCTCCACCGGCCGCTTTCACTTTTCTCAAAATGCCTTCGAAAGCGTCCTGAGCTCCTGTATGGCGAGTATCATCCGTTTCATGCAAGCTATATTGTTTTCCGGTTCCCATAGTTATTTGGTTAATAATTCAATGACAGTGTATCAATTTCGCAGATATGATACAATTTTTGATGTATGACTTATAAAGATAATCGCAAATCAAAGGTGTTTCTTTCAAAGGAAGGATATGATAAATATGCCTCTTTTTATGATGAAAAATTGGATTTTTTGGACGGATTTGAGGGGGAAGAAATTTGGAAAATGATCGGAAAAGCGGAAGGAAAAAGAGTTTTGGATGCGGGATGCGGAACGGGGAGATTGATTAAAATTCTTTTTGAGAAAGGGGCTTTCGTTACTGGGCTGGACATTGCGCCGGAGATGCTTAAAATCGCGGGGAAAAAATTTAAAAAGGCGGAATTTGTCGAGGGGAATGTGGAAAAAATGCCTTTTGAGGATGATAGTTTTGATATGGTGACCGCCGGATTTGTGATTGTTCATTTGAAAGATTTGAGAAAATTTTTTGATGAAGTTTATCGTATTCTAAAGCCCGGAGGAGTTTTTATTTTGACGAATGTAAATCAAAGGAAGGCTCCAAAATTGAGATTGGCCAACAGAGAAGATCTCGTTATTACTTCTTTTTATCATATTCCAAAACAAGTTATTTCTGCGCTGGAAGAGTCTTTTTTCAACATTGAAGAAGAAAAATTTGTTCATGGAAATGCCGTATGGATCAATCAAATCATCAAAGCCACGAAAGGCTGATTGTTTGACAAAAATGGTTGATTTAAGTAGTGTTTTTCTCGTGCAAAACATATATATTTTTTAACTCTTTTCTATGAAAACTTTGTGGAAAGTTTCCTCTCTGATCATGATTTTGGCGATCGTGAGCGGATGTTCTCTTTTTGGAGGATCGGCTCCAGCACCCGATCAAACGCCCGAAAGTGTCGTCAAAGAAGCGATGACAAATTTATCAAAAGTCACTTCCGGTAAATACGAATTGTCGTTAAAAGGTGATGGAATCGGAGCTCCCGGCGCAACTCCGGAAAAAATAAGTTTTGATGGCCTTATGAATGGTTTATTTGACAGTCAAGATCCAAAAAAGCCTCAATTTACAATGGATTTAGAAGGAGAAATGACTGCAGACGAGGGAGAAGCTCAAAAAATAGATATTGAACTACGAGTAGATCAGTCAAATTTTTATGTGAATTTGACTCAGCTTCCGGATTTTGGAGAAGCCGCTCCGAAAGAAATGCTAGCTATGTTTACTGGAAAATGGTGGCAAATAGCCATTCCTGAAGGGGCTCTTGAAGGCTTGCCAATTGGACAAACGGATGAGGAAAATATGACTCCGGAGCAAAAAGCGTTGAAAGAACTTACTGAAAAAACGAATTTCTTTAAGGATTTGGCTTTTGAGGGGAGCAAGAAAATTGATGGAGTGAATTGTTTTCATTATGTCGGCGTTCTCGATAAGGAAGCCATGAAAACCTTTGTGGTGGAAGCCGGAAAAATCGGCGGAGAGGAAATCCCCGAATCTGAAATGGGAAATTTGAATTCTTTGTTTGAAGCGCTCAATGCTCCTATTGATTTTTGGATTGATTCAAAAAATATGACGATGAAAAAAATCGAAACGGAAGTTTCAATAAAACCTGAAGGACAAGGCTCTTTTGATATGAATTTTTCATTTATGGTTTCTGATTTGAATAAAGAAATGAAAGTGGAAGTGCCGGAAGGCGCCACCATTTTTGATCCTGCGATGTTGTTTGGAGGAATGGACATGGCGGGACTGGAGGAGATGGAAGCTGTGGAAGCTCAATAAGATTTTTGTTTGTTAAAGCCGGCTTTTACTTTTGTAGAGGCCGGTTTTTTGTTTGAAAAAAACTTTTTTTATTCGCCAGCAATCTTTAAGATTTAACTGGTCGGGGTGAGAGGACTCGAACCTCCGACCTCATGGTCCCAAACCACGCACTCTAGCCAACTGAGCTACACCCCGATTTTTTACTGATTTTCTTCGCTGGAGCTTTCCTTATCTTCTTTCTTGCTAGAGTGCGGCTCCGCACACTCTTTTTCTTAGGCCGCGGGCGCTCCAACTGAGCTACACCCCAACTTAAACAAGTCAGCGGTGTGATTCTATATAATAAATTGCTAATTGTTAAGAGAATTTTTATACTATGGGCATGGAAAGACTTTTTACCAACATTTTAGGAACTCCTGTTACAGATGATAATGATCGCAGACCTATTACTTTTGTGAAGGATGTCTTGATCGATCCGGAGAGTGGAACATTGGTGGCGCTTATCGTAGATATAAGCCAAAATTTGGTGATTGTTCCGATAGATATTTTGGACTGGGGAGAAAGTATTCGCATTTCTTCTCATGAAGCTATTATCGAAGGAAAAGAAGTTTTGAGAGTTGCGGAAGTTCAGAAAAAAAATATAGGGATTTTGCACAACAGAGTTGAGACAAAAGATAAAGAATATATCGGGAATGTGGTGGATTTTTCCATTGATTCCAAAGATTTGAAACTGAAAAAACTTTATACCGCAAAGAGTGTTTTGGGGCTCGTTCGATACGATAGCAGGATTATTCCATCAAAAAACATTGAAAGGATTTTGCCTAAAAAAATTATCGTAAAAGAAAATTTTCATCCAGTTTATGAGCCATCCAACGCGATGGTGGAAGAGGCTGTGGCGTAAAAAAAGCCCCGTCTTTTTCAAGGCGAGGCTTTAATTTTTCAATTTTTATACTTCACTATCTTTCCGTGCCTGTACCTGCTCCAAGGATTGTGTTTACCAAAGCGAATGATAACAACACGATGATAATACCAATCAAAGCGTACATAATGATTTTCTTGGCGTTTCCAACAGCTTCATCTTTACCTGCGGCAGTAACATAAGTTACACCTCCGTAGATAATCATGATAACAGCTAAGACTCCCAAAAATGTAAGGAAATAGTTCACCATTCGAAGAATAAGTCTGCGAAGAGATGTTTCTCCTCCTGTTTCTTCCGAAACTGAAGCAACGTTGTCTCCAGCTCCCAACAAAGCGGCATTTGCCACTGCAGGAAGGAAAGACACCAACGCAAGAGCACCAACCATTAATCCAAATACTAGAAGCATTTGTTTGATTAGTCTTTTGTTCATAGGGGTTGAGTTATTGATTAATTTTATTTTTATACTGTCGTTATTATATCAAATATAGGATTTTTGGGCAAGGGGAGCGGGCAAAGTTTATATGGATTTGAGGGTTCCTTTCTCTGTGAGGATTTTTACTTCCGGAGTGAGCGTCGTATTGAATTTGGCTTTCACCAGCCTTTTTGCTAGCTTTGCGAGTTTTGTAATGTCGGCCGAATTTGCTCCTCCAAGGTTAAGTAAAAAATTCCCGTGTTTTTCGGAAATTTGAGCTTTGCCGATGGTTTTTCCTTTGAGGCCGGCTTTGTCGATCAACATTCCTGCTGGATGTTTTGTTGATGGATTTTTGAAAAATGAACCGGAGGAAAGGCCGAGAGGTTGTTTTTGGAGGCGAGATTTACTGAGCTGCCCAGTGATTTTTTTTTGTTCTTCGGAAGATAAGAGTGATTTGCTTAATTTGAAAGTGGCGTTTAAGACTATTTCGTCGCTCTTTTTTAGCTTGCTTGTGCGGTATTTGAATTGTAAATATTTCGCGGTGACTTCTTTTATCTTTCCTGTTTTTGAATTTAATAATGTTGCCGTTTCCAAAATGTCTTTTGTTTCCAAACCATTGCATCCGGCGTTTCCATAAACCGCTCCGCCCACCGTTCCCGGAAGTCCGATCCATTTTTCCAATGGGCTCAAGCCTTTTTTGACACATTCTTGAACGAGTTTTGCCATGAGGACTCCGGAGTCGGCGATAACTTTATTGTCTTTTTTGAAAGTGATTTTCTCGGTAAGATTTTTGATGACAAGCCCTCGAAAACCTTTATCGTCGAATAAAATGTTGCTACCTTTTCCGATTATCAAATATGGAATTTTTTTTTGTTTTGCGAATGTTAGCAATTTCGGGAGTTTGTCGGCGTTTTCCAATTCGTAAAAATAATCGGCTTTCCCTCCCGTTTGAAAGGTACAATGATTTTTTAAATCTTCGTTCTTTTTTAATTTCAAATCGATCATTTTGCAAAATTATTTCACCGCTGAAGGATAGCATTTTTGAAAGGTAAAGAAAATAAATTGACACATCAGTCCATTTAAAATAGAATTTCGCTGCTTTTTAGGCTTTCCCAGCCTTTAGCTATGTAAATTGAAAATCAGCCACCTTAGCTCAGCTGGTAGAGCAGCTGTTTTGTAAACAGCATGTCGTCGGTTCAAATCCGACAGGTGGCTCCAGTTACATTACACTATAAAAGGTGCTTTTTTTAAAGCTGTAAGCAATCCCGTGTCCAAAAAATGCATATCTAAACTCCATCTATCCAGATCGAACGGCTCAACCTTCAAAACCCTGTCTTTGTCTGAAGCGAACCCCATCGTGTGACAAGCCGCACTGTGCTCTTCGGCTTTATCGTCAAATAAATAATTTACTCCCATCACGCTGCAAAATTTGGCGCGATAGGATGTAATCATTTCCAAAATGCCAGATTCGTCACGATCAATTCTCTGCCGTGGGATACATGCTATCATATTTTTAATCCATGAGTTTTCTTTTTCACAAAGTTTCGCAATATAATCATGCCTGGTCGTGACTCGTGTGTTTGGATGCAAATTAAGTTTCGCAAAGTCCATCATGTCTGGAACAATATATCCTCCTCCTGCCGCCGTCCAAACACTCACGTTGCCCCCATGCCTTGCCAACATTTCAATAATTTCTCTGCCAAAAGGACGTCTAAGCCTATCCTCTATCTGAACTCCTGAGATCCTATTGCTAATCAGCACTCCTTCCAAATCAAAAGCCAGATTCAACCCTGATATAGTCTCTGCATTGATTTTCATAATTTCTTCTAGTTCACCCAATTGATCCTTGTACTCAGGAGATGAGTAGTAGACTTCGGCTCTTTCTCTATATTGATCAAGAAAAGATGACATAGATATATGAAAGCGTTAAATAAAGAGCGTATTCTCGCCTAATTTGTGGAATTTGTCAAGTCGAAGGTGCGTTTTGATTCACTATCACGCCCTAAACTAAGATTGTCCCTTCAGTTGCGATTCGAACTAGAATTCAAGAATTGCCGAAGGGATGCGCTTGTTTTGCTATAGACTTTTTGCTACTTTAGTGGTATCGTATAACTATATGAATATTAAAAATGATCAACAATCAGGAGAAAATGAAATTGAGGCTGAATTGACCGATGAGTCTGGCGAGTTTATAGAACTCGATAGTGCGGAAATGCAAAAAAACCTTCCACAATCCGAGCCTCAAGTGACGATTGAAGGTGTTGACCCTTCCTTTGAGCCTATTATTTTGCCACCTTTATTGATTGATGACGAGCCCGAAAGTGAGCGAGCTGTAAATGAATCAAAAAATTATAATGAAGCCAATCCGATGGCTGAATTTACTTTGGCTATCGACGAGACATATCGTTTTGCTTTGGGGAAAGAAAGAAAAGTACCTTTTATGGATTTTAGTTTGGATGACAGGGGATTTATTATTATAAAAAATCCAGAAACCGGGGCGACAATTCACCATCCCGGAGGTGAAATCTCGATTGACAGACCGATGTCTCAAGAAGAGATCGACTCTATCGGAATCGCTTTTCGACAAGCCATGGCAGAAGAAAAACGAAGAGAAAACTTTTCAAAAGCAGCGCAGCCTGCTCAAGACGCTTCGATTCCGGAGCAACAAATAATAACTCCTAATTTAATAAAAGAAACTATCGGAAGAAATTTTTGTAAAGATATTTTTCCAGAAGAAGCCAGCACGTATTTATCCAATCATCATTGTAGGATATTCACCTCTCCATTGTCTCCGCAAGGCACAGTGAAAGTCAGTGTCGTAGATGGAGCCTTAGAAACAATCGATTTATCGACAGGATCTGAGGGATTGAGACGAAGCACTCATGGAACTTTTTTTAAAAAAATTAATACTGCTAATGGATCACATCCCGATCAAACTCCTCTTCCAAGACAATTGCCAACATTGGAAGAACTGGAATTTCAATTATTGCCTAATGGCCCGAGACAACCCACTCCGCCGGCAGTGGAGTCTTTGAAAAGAAGTTCTCACGGGCCCTTTTTTGAAAAAATTAAAGGTGCAGAAGTAGCAACTAAAGCCCCGGAAGGCCAACTCCCGATCGCTACTCCTGCAAAAGTCGAAACTTCAATCACTTATGTTTCCGCTCCTCCTGAAGTCCCGATTCCCGCATCTGGAGGAACCAGGGAAATCCCTGAATATGTTAAAAATTTCACGATTTTCAAAACTCGTTCCCAAATCAAAAATGCTCAAAATGCCTCTCCCGGCCCTTTTGATTATGACGAATGTCGAGTTTTTTTGAAGCAAGATGAAGTTGTTTTTCAAATAGCATTCCAAGAAATCGGAAAAGATGGCAAAGTAAAAATTAAAGAAACGGAACTTTCCGCCAAATACGGGCAAGAAGTGGCAATCGTTAATAAATATATTTTAGATCTCTCAAAGCCTGTTCCCGATTCAGTAAAAAAATATATTCGAAGTCAGCTTGAACAAGTGACAGATCCAACTGTCCGCAAATTTCAACAACCTATGGCTTTCAAAGTAGATAGACTCAGAGATAAAAAAACCGGCAAGCAAACCGTCGGATTGATAAATCGTTGTAGCCAAGATTTATCAATAATATACCCTTTAATCTAGATCTGGATTTTATTTTAGGCTAAAAACTCTTTTTTGATTACGGTTCTTCTTACTATGAAACCGTTATAACCAAATCGAGTGTGTAGTCAGCAATCGGCTGACTTGGTGGAATTATTTGAGATAAGGATATTCCTGTGAAAGTCCATTCTCCTGGAGCTGCGGCTCCTTCTCCAGCGGTTAACAATGTTATTGAATCTGTAACTCCTTCTGCAAAGGCAGTGCTGGATCCCTTGGAAATGTTATCGACTGAAGTTGATGCTACGCCCGTCAAAGTTCCGGCACTTGGGTTTACAGTCAATTGTCCTCCGACTGAATCGGCATCCGTTACTCCATTCTCGTCCTCTCCAGATGCACCATCATTGAAATCGAATGTATTTGATCCTCCATCCGTCCATACATCCGTTGTAGTAGCTGCTATGGAAAGAGTCCATGTGTCAGTCGCAGTCAAATTGGATATGAAAATTTTTTGATCTGCCGCCCCGAGAGTTCCCGTTGACTCGGATGTTCCCGAATTGCTGTATGTTGCTCCGGACATTGTGACACCTGGAGTTGGAACTGTTGCCCCTGCTCCATCAACTATATCAACTGTAAGCTCTCCAGCGGTAACGGAAGTAGTCAATGTCGTGTCTGCTCCGAAGGCCACGTAGGAAATTCCCATAGCCATCACTAAACATACTGACGCAACGCCTTGCAGTAAAAATTTTATTGATTTTTTAGAGCTCATTT
>JAQVVS010000057.1 GCA_028698865.1 Candidatus Altimarinota bacterium
AATAAAACAACTTGCATAGCCAACGCAATAAATTGCGAGGCGATGACAACTTATTGCGATTTATAGAAACATTTTTCGCACAATATTTTCTCGGGATCGGTTGATTTGTAAACCGAAATAACATCAATTCCGCAAGAGTCGCAAAATCTTTCATGAAGTTTTCCGGGTTTTCTAAATACTTCTAGGTCGCTTTGTCTGCAATCAAGACATTTTCTCGAAAGAGGAGCCTGTATTTTTTTAGATAAAGAAAGCTCCATAGGCACTATTTTATAATTTTTTCCACAAACCTCGCACGACAAAATATGGTTTAAAACGTCATCCGTAGTTTCCTCTATTTTATAGGGCAAGAGGTAATCGGATTTAAAAAATTCCTTTTTATCTTCCTCTTTCCATTTCAATCCTTCGGAAAGAATCGCTTCTTTACTCATTGGGAAAGTTTTTTGAGCCATGCTTTCGTTATATGGAACAGGAGATAATTCCATAGGGAAAAACTCTCCATATTCACCGGATTTAGTCATGTGTTCAATTATTTTGCCTTTAAGAATATCGTATTCTTGTTTTGAATATCGTTTGTTTAAAATGCAATTTTCAGTTTTTGAATTAATGCCATCGCATCCAAAACAGTCTTTTGCAAAGAAACAACTAAATCCATATTCGGTGTATGGGCTTAGACATGAGCAAAAACAAAATTTAGTCATATAGCTGCTATCTCCTCCGGAAGACATTTCATAACACAATTGAATGTTTTTATCATGCATATTTAGATCCATGGAATCTTTTACGTCTTCACATCCAATGATATATTTTGAATCCTGAACTTTGTAGCAATCGAAGCACATCTGAGCATTTTTGCAGTCCTGTATGAAATTGCCAGATGAATTCTCACAATTTTGTTGATTTTGATATTTTTTTGGGATCGTTTTATTAAATTCAACAAATTCTGTCATCAAAGATTCGTCGGGTTGAGATAATTTTTCATGCAATATGCGCTCGTACTCTTCTTTTGAATACGGTTTATTTTTAATGCAGTATTTTTGTTGGCGCAAACCGCTACACATAAAGCAATTTTTGCACCCTGTAGAGTCAGCTAAATACGAACAATCCGAACAATTTTTGCAATTAAAAATTTTTCTGCAATTGTAACAATTGCTTGAATTCACGGCGCTCTCCACTAGCTCGCAGTGATCCAAAAAGTTCCCATTTAGACAGTCTTTCAAGTATTGGCTTCCACGAGCATAAACACAGTCTTCAATAAAATATGACCCAGGGCTCATATAAACATTTTTTGCATAAGCAGAATAACTGTTGTATTCGGAGTTTTCTGTGCTCAGCTGATAAAATCCCATCTTTGGAACCGCCTCCATCAATTCCTTAAATTGATCGAAAAACGGCCTGTCGAAGTCGAAATCTCTACCATAATTCAGAGGACTCCACTTATCGCTCCAAAAACAATCCACACAATAAACCGGAAAATGCGCATCTTCAGGGAAAACTGAAATAATTTGTTTTTGGCATAAATCACACTTTCTTTTATGCAAAACATTTTCATTGCGAAACGAAAGTCGTCTCCGCAGTCTGCAATCAGGACAAAGAGTTGGAGTCGGCATGGGATATTTTTTGCCGTTAATTATGGGAGAAATCCTGTCATAAAATCCCAAGTCTTCCTCGGTGATTTCAAAATCGGTCCCACATTTTTTGCAAATTTTATTCATAAAAAATAATTAATAAATATCTTTAAGATAACAATCTCCGCAATATACGATTTCCGGTCGATCGGGAGAATAGGTGGTTTGAATTTCGATGCCGCATTTCGCGCAGTTCCTAGCCCAAAGTTGTCGTGGATTTCGAAGATTCATCCTTTCAAAATGGCGACAATCCGGACATTTTTTGGGGATCGGAAGAGATTTTCTTCTATAAAAAGAAAGTTCGCTCTTGGTAATTCTGAAATTCTTTTTACAATGGCTACAAGCCAATGCTTCATTCACTATCGAATCTGAAACGTCTTCTATTCTTTCAGGGACTTCGTAAGTTTGTGTCTGATATTCTTTCGAGTCGGCATCTTTCCATTTCCATCCTTTTATGAGGGCCTCTTCTTTTGTGATTGGATAATAATCTTGGGCAATGGTTTCGTTGTAGCAGAATGCAGACATTGAAATCGGGAAAAATTCTCCCCATTCTTTGTTTTTAGGATCAACCGCGTTCGGTCGGGAACCCACGAGACCAATCATTTCTTCGGTTTCGCGCTCGAGGCGTGCGCTCGCAGGCCTTCCGCCCATGTGTTCAATAATTTTCGGAACCAGTATTTCATATTCTTCTTTCGTATACTGTTTATTTAAAATGCAATATTTGTTTTTCTTAAGCCCAAAACATCCGAAAAGATGATCGGAATTCTAACAATATTGGGAATAAAAAATATCATGACATTCGTAACATTTCGAGCACCCTATTAAATTATATCCGTTGTTGCATCCATGGGTTTCATACTGTATCTCGCCTCCAAATGGCTCTGTAGCATCCATGGAATCCTTTACATTTCCGCAGTCATAACAATACGCAATATCTTCATTTCCAAAAGCATAATATGAATCTTTTACATTTTTGTTGTTGAATAAATTATCTCCGTTTGAATTTTCGCAGTTTTCAGTAACGATATATTTGTGAATCGCCTTTTGAGCCATCATGTCTTTATATTCTTGGAAAGTTTTCTCATATTCTTCTGCTGTTTTCGGCATCAATTCTTTTAACTTTTGTTTGTATTCATTCTCACAATACCCTTTGTTTAATATGTGAAATTGCTTATGCCTAAGGTTGAAACACATGAAACAATTACTGCAGGAATGACAATCGTAAAGGAAACTACTGTCATGGCAATTTATGCACTCGTATAGATAATTTGAATTTGTTGCGACCTTTGTGTTCGTGCAAAAGTAGCACAATTCTCCGTTTTGAATCGCGACGCAATCCATGCAATTTTTGTTGTAAAGATTGTAATTGCCAAGATACATACAGTCTTCGCACCACCCAGTATTCATACACATATAACAATTTTTCAGATATGCCGAATGGTTTGTGTATAAAGAATTTTCGTTGAACATATTTACCATGGGCG
The DNA here is from genome assembly GCA_028698865.1 of Candidatus Altimarinota bacterium. Classification (GTDB taxonomy): domain Bacteria; phylum Patescibacteriota; class Gracilibacteria; order UBA1369; family LOWO2-01-FULL-3; genus CAINDQ01. The sequence goes on from JAQVVS010000057.1 coordinate 3,110, forward strand.
GGCGCGGAACAACTTTTGATAGATTTTCGAATTGCTCAAAAAAGGTTTTATCAAAGTAGAAATCACGACCAAATTCCAGTCCGTCCCATTTGTCGCTCCACCAGTCCTCGAGCCTGTAAACCACTACTTCTTTGTCAGGAGAATATATTGTGACAATCTCACTTCCGGTAAGATCGCATTTCCTTTTGTAAAATTTCCTTTCGTTTCGATTTGCTATTCGGCGCTGTTGTCTGCAATCCGGGCAAAGCTCAGGGGCGGGCATAGGATATTTTTTTTCTCCGATTACAGTTGTGAATTTTTCCAAAGATTTTAAATATTCCTCGGTTAATTCAAAATTTGATCCGCATTGAGCACAGGTTTTTATCATATGATTTAACGATTTATTATTAGTGAACTCCAGAAGTAACCCAATATACCATTTTTATCGACATGTAAACACTCAAAACAGCCAAAAGCCTTGTTTTATGCATAATAACCGCTATAATTAATGTGTCGAAATTTATCAACGCCATATGGACACGGAAATAAAATTTCTTTTGCAAAAACTCGGGCTATCGGAAAAAGAAACGGATGTATATCTCTCTCTTCACAAAATAGGTCCTTCCGCCGCATCCACAATAGCTCGTCTGACAAAAATAAAGCGGACATCAGTTTATGATGTACTAAATTCTTTGCTGGAGAAAACATTGATCCTGTCTTTTAAAAATGGAGTTACGACTTACTATGCGATTGATGATGTAAACAAAATTTTTTATCAAGAAAAAGAGAAAATTTCGGTTGCGGAAAAGCTTGTAAAAAAGCTGAAGGAGTCGTCGGGAAAGTTTGAAGGTCTTCAAATAAACTATTACAAAGGCATGGAGGGATATCGTGAAATGTATGAAGATATTTTGAGAATGAGGCCGAAAGAACTTTTGGGATGGATGCACTTGGATAAATTTTATGAAGGAATCGAGGCCGAAAGAGAAGATGAATGGACGAAAGAGAGGATAAAATCCGGGATAAAAGTGAGATTACTTTTGCAGGAAACAAATCTCACTAGAAAATTTCAATCACTGGATAAAAATTCAAATAGAGAGACTAGATTCGTAAATAAAAAATTTCTATTCGAGACGACTTGCTTCCTTTACGAAAATCACATCGTTCTTTTTGATTCGAGTTCTGAATTAACACGTGTGCGAATTCATCATCCGGAATTTTACAGAATGCAAAAACAGATTTTTGAAATGAACTGGGCGTTTTCAAAAAAATGATTTTTTAGTCGCACTCTATTTTAAAATATGGTTTCGAGTCGATTATATCGGTAAATTTTTGTGCAAACTCAATCGCTCTCTTAAAAGTAAAATCTTGATCGCCATCTTTTCTGGCAACTACAAAGTTTTCACAAAAAACCTTATCTCCGAATTTTTCGCAATCACCTGTTATATAAAGCTCCCATTTTTCTTCGGTAAAAGGTTCTGTATAAGTATAAACACCCCTCATCCCTTCATAATAACCGGTAGAAGACTCGGAAAAATCAAAATTACTAAGTCGATAATGTTTTTTTCTGCCACAGATCTCTCTCAAAGAAGTTTGCATTTCTTCGGGGATTTTTGCCATTGCTTCTTTTTGGCGCATTTTTACATATAATTTTGCCTCTTCTTCCATTTGCTCGGTAGAAAGTACGGAATCTTTTTTGTAAAAAAGCTCGTAATATAAAGATGAGACTCTTTCTCTGACAGCTTTTTCTCGATAGGAAATTGCAGGACTAGAATCAGCAGGTCCGGCAATAAAAACTTTTTCTCCATTTTGAGTTTCACAAATTCCTATTTGGCTTGTGCTCCCGTAAGGACTTTTACCCGCTCCAACAAAAAACCCCAAATCCTCAAAGTTTTTGCATGCACAAAGGGAGGGAATAAAGGGTGCTGGATGACAATTGGTCAAGGCTCTTTTTGTTCCGGAAATTTGAGCCTCTTGTTTAACTCCGTTGGCTATTTCCAATATTCGGTCTTCATAGGGCTTAAGATTCTCATAAACTTCTGGAATTTTTATTCCCATTTCGGTAAGTTTCACCAAAGTGAAGGGATCTCTCATAAACATATCTACAAAGGCGACTACTCTGTCTGAATTATCGCCCATACTGGTTAATCGTTTTTCATTTTTTAATACAAAAACCAAGAAAGAACTTTTGAGTTCGCCAATTTGTTCAAAAGAAAGCCCGTATCTTATTGAGATTTGAGTTGAACATTCTGACATGATATTTCTAAAAGAAATTTTGGGATCCACGCCCCATTTACAGTCTTCATGAGTTAAGCATTTTCCGTCCAATGATTCGCTTACCATATCCATCATCAATTCTTCGGCTTGTCTGGCATTTTCGGCCTTTCTCCATTTAGAAATGGCGCTTCCTCCATAAATTGGGCCGACCACTGCCGCCAGAGATAAAAGTCCCGTCAACAAGATGTTGATTCTGGAGCGAGTTCTTTCACGGGTTAATTTGCAAGGATTTTTTGCCGTATCCAGATGTAAAATTTCAAATTTTTTGCCTTTGAAAAATTCCACCAAAGGCTCAAGTCCTTCAAGAATAGCTCTTTTTTTACAAGGTTTCCCTTTTTCGGGATTTGCAGATGAAACAATCCATGAAATAAGCTCATCGTATTTCCCTTGCCTGTCGGCTCCTCCATGCGTAGATTTGCCGTTCAAGATCTCGGCGAGTCTGATTGAGACTTCGGCGAGCGCATAATAATCACTAGGAGATGGAGGATCATCATATTCGTGTCTGGTTTTTCCGGGAACGGCATGCCTGAAAAATTGGAATAATTGGAAATTTTCTTTCGAGACTTGATACAAAATATTAGCAATGTCCAAAGACGTGGGGCCTCCATCTTTATCAGGATTTTCCCAAAAATCTGCGCCCGAAAAGGCTTTTTCCGGGTCAAGAACTCCTCCTTCAAAAGCGCTTTCCAATGAATCAAAAAGATCTTTATGCAAAGGCAGGTCTTACACGGAACAAATTTCGAGGTCAGATTTCCTTTTCCGGAATTTTTTATCAACAATTTTCATTATAAAATCCTTGGCATCGGATTCGGAAAGACCCATGGACCGATCTTCTTCACCGTTGAAATATTTGCTCAAGCAAGGAGCCATAATGATTTGAGCGCGCTCTCCTTCGGCAATATTTTCAAATAAAAATTTCAACGAGGCTTCAAAAAATTCGTCAGAATAAATAGAATTTTTACGGGTGGATTTCTTTTTCGGAATTTTCCCTATAAACCAAGCATGATTTTCACTCGTCAGAGATAAAGGCTCTTTCTCATGATTCGACTGTTCCGCCCCGACAATCTCTCTGGAAACGGGAATTTCTTTTGGAACTACACAAGTAGCTCTCTCTAAAGTGCTTTTTGCCGCAGAGATAGCTTTTTCAAAAAATCCAATTTCCTCTGTTTCCAATCTTGGAGTCTTCATGTTTAAAAATTAGCGCTCATTCTCACATAAAAAGACGCAAATGTCAATGCTTTATGGGTAATGTGTACACACATTTTGCACTTTTTTGGGAGAGAAGTAGGCTGAGGGCATGTCAAAAACCATGCCAAACACACCACAGGAAGAAAAATATCGTTGGATTAAGCCAATTCTTGATAAA
>JAQVVS010000058.1 GCA_028698865.1 Candidatus Altimarinota bacterium
CAAAAGAAGATTTTGTTCACAGAACTCATTATTTGAATACAAAAAATTGCATAGAATCTTTGTTTAAAGAAAAAATTGTTCCAATCATGAATGAAAATGATTTAGTGGCAATAGAGGAATTGATGTTTACCGATAATGATGAACTTGCTGGGCGCATTTCAAAAATGCTCTGTGCTGACGAATTGATAATTTTGACTAATGTTGATGGAGTTTACGATGAAAGCAAAACTGTGATAAAAAATTTCAATTGGGAGGACAGTGCTCCAAAAAATTTAGATCCGAAAGAAAAATCTTCTTTTGGAAAAGGTGGAATGTATAATAAATTTCAAACCGCGATGAGTGTGGCCGAACAAGGAACTAACGTATTTATAGCAAACAGCAAAGAAAAAAACGTGCTATTAAGAATTTTTAGGGGAGAGCACTTGGGAACAAAGTTTTCAGCAAAAAAATCCAAATAATTTCTAGAAATATGAAAAGAATCTGCGTCATCGGCCTAGGGAATATGGGAAATGCGATGTTTGGGATTTTGAGTATGAGTGATAATTTTGAAGTGAGAGGATGCGATAGAAATGATGCCTTGTCCCAAAATTTAGAATGGTGTGATGCCTGTATTATAGCCGTGAAACCACAAGATTTTGATGAGCTTGCAGCTACCATCAAAGTTGATATTTCTCAAAAACTAATAATTTCCATCATGGCGGGAGTTTCGATAGATCGCATCAGAGACAAAATAAATGCTAAAAAAGTGGTGAGGGTAATGCCAAATTTGCCTTTGCGAGTGCAAAAAGCTCTTAGTGGATGGATCGCCAATGAAAATGTTTCCAAGGAAGAAAAACAAAAAATTAAACTTTTATTGGGAGAATTTGGAGCGGAGGTGGAAGTTGATCAAGAATCAAAAATAAATATGATTACAGCGTTGAGCGGAAGTGGGCCTGCATATTTTTTTAAACTTACCGAGACATTGGCGAATGCCGCAAAAAAATATGGATTTTCCGATAAAGAAGCCAGAAAAATAGCGGAAGGAACGTTTTTGGGAGCGGCTGAATTACTTAAACAAGCTGATGAAACCGCTGAAAATTTACGCAAAAAAGTGACTTCCAAAGGAGGTACTACAGAAGCGGCTTTTAAATCCATGGACTCCAATAATATTGAAGAAATTTTCCTTGAAGGGATAGAGTCCGCCAGAAAAAGAGCAGAAGAACTTAATTTTTAAAATGGATCTAAATAAAATTTTAAAAAAAATCAGAGAAGCCGGCCGAGAACTTAACTTGGTTGAAAACAGGCTTATTGATCAAATTATTCTGAAAGTGGCAAAAGCTATTGTTGATGGTAAAAATGAAATTTTGAAAGCTAACAAAAAAGATTTGAATAAAATTTCCAAGGATGATCCGGTGTATGATCGCATTCTTTTAACAGAAGAAAGAATCAAAGAAATTGCTGATAGCCTTAAAGTAATCTCTTGTTACCACTCCCCCATTGGGAAAATCTTGGAAGAGAAAAAACTTAAAAATGGACTGATTTTAAAAAAAATTTCTGTACCTTTTGGAGTTGTGGGAGTGATTTTTGAAGCGAGGCCAAACGTGATTGTAGATGTTTTTGCAATATGTCTTAAATCTAAAAATGCTTGTGTATTAAAAGACGGATCTTCTTCCGAGAATTCAAATAAAGCTTTGATGAAAATAATTCAAGAAGTTTTGAAAGAAATTTTGGGAAGTAACGATATGGCCGTCCTTTTGCCAAATGATCGAGAAATTGTTGGTGAGTTTTTGAAAGCGAATAAATATGTAGATGTGATTATTCCAAGAGGGGGAAAAGGTCTAATTGATTTCGTGAGAGAAAATTCTTCGATACCGGTTATTGAAACAGGAGCAGGAGTTGTGCATACGTATGTGGACGAATTTGGAGATATCGAGAAGGCTATGAATATCGTTTTCAACGCTAAAACAAGCCGCCCAAGCGTTTGTAACGCCTTGGATACTTTAATCGTTCATGAAAAAAACCTAAAAGATTTAGGAAAAATCTGTGAGAGACTTGCTGAGAAGAAAGTGGTGATTTATGCAGATGAGAATTCGTATAAAGCTCTTGCTGGTAAATACCCTAAAAATCTTTTATTCAAGGCTAAAAAAGAACATTTTGGAATGGAATTTTTGAGCTTAAAAATGTCTATTAAAACTGTGGCAAATTTGGAATCTGCAATTGCTCAAATCAACGAATTCGGATCGGGACATAGTGAGGCCATTATTACTGAAAATAAAAAAAATGCTGAAAAATTCTTGAAAATGGTAGATGCGGCGTGCGTTTACGTGAATGCATCGACCAGATTTACTGATGGTGGAATCTTTGGGTTGGGAGCCGAGATTGGCATTAGCACGCAAAAACTTCATGCTAGAGGGCCAATGGGAACTTTCGAACTCACTTCATACAAATGGGAAATTATAGGAGATGGGCAGGCTAGATAAAGGCTTTTTTGTTGACTCTATGGCTAATATGACTATAGTTTGTTTTGCAAATTTATAATTAAAAACTCTATGAACTTAAATGAAAAAATATCTCTTCCGGTCGCGATTGTTGTAGCTTCCGTTTTGCTTTCTGGCTCTACGATTTTTCTAGGATTGAATGCGGATCTTGGCAAAAATTTGAAAACCGATGTCAAAGATGCTTTGAATGAATACATTCAAGAACAACAACAAGAAGCTCAAAAACAAGCCGTTGCTGAAAATCAGCCTAAAATAATCCCCGGGGATTTTACTGATGATGATCCTGTAAAAGGGAATAAAAACGCAAAAATTACCATTGTGGAATTTTCCGAATATCAATGTCCTTACTGTGCAAAGTTTTATGAGAATGCTTATCAAGATATTCTGAAAGATTATGTAAATACTGGTAAAGCGAAAGTGGTTTTCAGAGATCTTCCTTTGGATTTCCATCCTGGCGCTATGCCTGCGGCTTTAGCGGCAAATTGTGCCAGAGATCAGGGGGGAGACGCTATGTATTTCAAAATGCATGATAAACTTTTTGAGAATCAATCAACTATTTTCGCAGACACTACAAAAATAGATGAAACTATGAAACAAATGGCCTCTCAGCTTGGGCTGAATTCAACAAAATTCTCGAGCTGTTATGATTCGGAAAAATATAAAGATGAAATCGAAAAAGACATCGCCGATGCTGATTCTGTTGGAATCAGAGGAACTCCCGCTTTCATAATCAACGGCCAATATATTTCAGGCGCTCAGCCATACGAAAAATTTAAGACTATTATCGAGCAGGAATTGGCGAAGTAATAAGCGGAATAGATTCCCGCCTTCCGCTACGGCGGGCGGATCCGCCTGAGGCGGACGGGAATGATCCCCCACGGCGGACCTGAGTCGCATAGATTCTTCTACTCTTTTTCGTAAAGATAAAATTTTATCTTTGTTCCATTTTCTTCCTCTTCTTTTAAAAGAGTTTCTTTGTTGAACCGTCCTGGCACTTGAGGAAAAAAAGTGTCGCAATCATAAGAATTTTCGATGATTGTTATATAAATTCCATCCACTTCGGGCATATCGACACTTTGTCTATAAATAGACGCGCCACCAATAATAAAAATATTCTCAATATCCTTGTCCTCTTTTAAATCACTAATCGCTTCCGGCAAAGAATTTTTCACCAAAACATCATCGTTTTTCGCATCAAATTCAGAATTCCTAGTGAGTACGATATTTTTTCTATTCGGCAAAGGCCTAAATTTTTCTGGCAAAGATTCCCACGTAACGCTTCCCATTATTACCGCATTTCTTTTCTCGGAATCAATCGTGGAAACCGTTTTTTCTCTGAAATGTTTCATATCCGACTTCAAATCCCACGGCATTTTGCCATTCTTCCCAATCCCAGTGTTATGTTCCACCGCGACAATAATGTAAACTTTTGAATCTTTCATATTTTGATTTTAAACTGCTATCGGAAATTTTATAAACTCATCGTGCTCATATCCAATCAATTCGAAATCTTCATATTCAAGCTCCCAGAAAGGTTTATCAGCAATTTTAAGAGTTGGCAATTTATGAGGAGTACGAGTGAGCTGAAGTTGCAATCCTTCAACATGATTTTTGTAAATATGAGCATCTCCTATCGTATGCACAAAATAGCGAGGAATGAGATTGCATTCTTTTGCAACCATCATCAGTAAAATAGAATAACTGGCAATATTGAAAGGCACTCCAAGAGCAATATCGGCGCTTCTCTGATACAACTGAAGGTCGAGAAATCCGTTCGCCACATTAAATTGGAAGAAGGCGTGACATGGAGCCAAAGCCATTTTATCGAGGTCCGCGACATTCCAAGCACTCACTATAATTCTGCGAGAATTTGGATCTTTTTTAATTGTATCAATTACATTTTGAATCTGATTAATGTGACTCATTTTGTAATTTCCAGTTTCTTTATCGAGTGTAAACTTTTCCCAATTTATCCATTGATAGCCGTAAAGTGGCCCAATCTCGCCATCTTCTCTCGCCCATGGATCCCAAATTTTCGTATGAGGTCGAAGTCCGTCATTTACATTCGTCACCCCTTTCAAAAACCACAAAAGTTCGTAAAGCATTGATTTGAAAATCACTTTTTTGGTAGTAACCAATGGAAATCCATCGCGAAGATCATATCGCTTTTGCGCCCCAAACATGGAAATCGTCCCAGTTCCCGTGCGATCCCCTTTTTCTTCTCCTTTTTCCAATACTTCCTGCACCAATTCCAAATATTGTTTCATATAAAAATTAATTATTGATCAATTTTTACTAAATTCTTGTCGAGATCTTGAAAAACTCTGCTCCCTACTGTTTTTGATTGTCCTTGGTATTTGCCTTGGTATGGAGTTTCTGCGGCTTGATCCATTTTGCAGAAAACTAATTGGCAAATGCGCTTTCCAGCTTCGAGTTTTATAGGTAAAGAACTGGCATTGTAAAGTTCTAGCGTAATTCTACCTTCAAATCCCGGATCAACCCAACCAGCATTCTGAATAAATAATCCCATTCTTCCAATTGAACTTCTACCTTCTACGAAAGCGGTAAGGTCATCAGGCAATTTCACATATTCTTGAATTGTCGCGAGTAAGAAAGTGTGAGGCGGCATATTGATAGAAGGCGCCGTAATTTCTCTATAATGAATTTCATTATCAAAGTCGATCACATTCATTTTTGTCTCTTCCAAGAGCAAAAAATGGTCTCCCAGTCTGCAATCGATAGAAGCTGGCTGAATAGACTGATCATCGATCGGATCTATGACGAGTTCGCCATTTTTGATGAGCTCTTTTAAAGTCTTGTCCGATAGGATCATGAGAAAATCTGGTTTATAAAATGTGTTTTTATGCCCTCTAAGTTCTATATGATTGGCAGTAATTCTTCAAGGATTTTTAGGAATTCCTTGTTGATATTTTGATTAGAAATTGTTTTGAAGAGTTTGCCTTTTTTGTAGACTAAAGCTTTATCTTTTTCATTTTTTCCTGGAAGGCTGATAGCGATATCTGCGCGGGAGGCTTCTCCCGGACCATTTACGATGCAGCCCATTACGGCAATCTTTAGATTTGGAAAATTGGGATTATTTTTAGCGAATTTTTGAGCGTTTTTTTTGAGAAATTTTTCTGTATCTTGAGCTATTTTTTGGAATAACTGATTGGCCGCTCTACCGCATCCCGGGCAGCTGGTAACTTGTGGATGGAAATGTCGTAATCCGAGAGATTGGAGTAAGTCTTTGCAAGCTTCTACTTCTTTGGTGCGGGATTCTTTTGGTGCGGGCGTGAGTGAAATCCTGATTGTATCGCCTATTCCTTCTTGTAACAAAATCGCTAATGCTGAGGCGCTAGAAATGACACCCTTAAGCCCACCGCCTGCTTCTGTTAATCCCAAATGTAAAGCATAATAATGTCGTGATTTTTGCATTTCTATGGCGAGAAGTTCATAAGCTTTGATCACGTCTTGGACATCGGAAATCTTTACACTTAGTATTATTTTGTTTTGCGGAAGTCCCAATTCTTCCGCTCTAATCGCTGAATCCAAAACGCTTTTTACAAGAGTGATAATGAGAAGTTCATTGTATGGAAGAGGTCTTTTTGATTTCAAATTCTTCTCTACCATTTTCTGGAGAAGCTCTTTGTCGAGGGATCCAAGATTACCTCCGATTCTGACAGGCTTTTTATAACGAATCGCAGTTTTGATAATCGCTTCAAAATTTTCATCATGATTTTTGCCGTATCCGATATTTCCCGAATTTATGCGATATTTATCAAGAGCCTTTGCGCAGGCTGGATACTCACTCAAAAGTCTGTGTCCGTTGAAATGGAAGTCCCCTATCAGAGCAATATTTTTATAACCTTTTTTATTTAATTCTGTGCGAATTTTAGCAACAGCTGCCGCTGAAATTTCATCATTCACAGTAATGCGAACCAATTCTGAACCAGCATTGAATAGCTCGATAATTTGCAAAACTGTCGCTTTTACATCAGCAGTATCAGTATTCGTCATTGATTGAATCGCAATCGAATTTTCTCCTCCAATTTTCACTTTCCCTATTTGTACAACTGGTGTTTTTAAACGCATTTTAATTTATTTCCATTATTCTTCCTGCCCCTAAGCATTTTTTACCTTTATAAAATACTG
>JAQVVS010000059.1 GCA_028698865.1 Candidatus Altimarinota bacterium
TCCAAAAAATTACTCAGCTACTGGAGCTTCTTCTTCTACTGGAGCCTCTACTTCTTCAGGAGCGGCTTCTTCTTCAACTACAACTTCCGGTTCAACCGCTTCCTCAACTACAACCTCCTCAACTGCAACTTCCTCAACCAGAGCCTCTTCTTCTCCGGTCATTTTTTCCAAGCATCCTCCCAAAACGAGGGTTGTCATGCTTAGAAGAGCTAGTGTTACCAAGAACTTTTTCATAATAGAAAAGTTAAATATATATAAATTAATTTTTTATTAAACAAATTATACGTATGCAAAAAAAAATGTAAATGGATATGGTTTGAAAAAATATAAAATAGTGGTGCCGTATATCTTGAAGATTTGCTTTAAAATCGACTGTTATTAAAGTAAAATACCAACATGGAAAACAGTGCTCTCAGGGAAGGAGAAAGACTGGCAAAGGAAAGTGCGATACATTTGCTGTTATTGGGGGGAGCAAAAATATTCACCGGATTTATAACAGGAATGACGGTCGTTTTGGCTGATGGCATAAACACAATGGCAAGCGTTTTAAGTATCTTCGCTTCATACATAGGGTTGAAATTTTCAAGAAAAAGCGCCGACAAAAACTTCGAATACGGCTACCACAGAGTGGAGACCTTTTCGGCATTTCTTGTTTCACTGGGAATAGTAGTGCTGGGATACATAATGATAACAAAAAGTTTGGGAATAATAATGGAAACGGAAGAAGGGGCGTTTAGGCCTTTTGCAATCACTATCACGGTAATAACGATGATTCATTCCTACAAACTTTCCAAAAAATTGAAAAAAATGGGAGAAAAAATAAATTCTCTATCCCTTCTAGCAAACGCAAAAAATAAAAGAATGGCTTTTTTCGCGGGATGCGGAGTTCTAATTTCTATTATAGCGAATTACAAAGGGGTCCCATACGTCGAAGGAACCATAAGCATGATTATTTCCCTCATAGTGCTAAAGGAAGGCCTGTTCAGCACGAAAGAATCATTATTTTTCTTGTTGGATTATTGGAATGATCCGGTACTTTCGAGGAAAATAAGAAAAGCCTTGGGGCACGAAAAAGACATAGTTTTAAAAGTGAACAAAGTCCGCTTGAGAAGAGCTGGAGCGTTTATTTTCGGAGAAGCTTTTATAGATATAAATCAATTCGCGGGGATCAGAAATTTAAAAGAAGAACTTGATATATTGGAGGAAAAAATATGTGAAATGAGCCCATACATAAAAGATTTCGTGATATTTACGCATGTGTCTAGAGCGGAAAAAGTAAAAGTGGGAATTCCGATAAAAAACAAAAAAGATTTAAATTCCGAAATAGCGAGCAGCCTAAAAGAAACCGTCGCGTATCTTTTTGTAACTCTGCACGACAAAAAAATAGGGAAGCCGAATATAAAAACAATATCCGAGTCTCAAAAAAGTCCAGTGGGATTGGCTGAGTTTTTGAAAAAAGAAAAGATGAACATCTTGGTGGATAACAAGCTTGGATCAATGGTTTATTTCAATCTAAAGGAAACTCATCACGTAGTGATTTATCCTAATTTTTCCGATATAAAAACGGCAAAACAAATTTTGGAATTAATGCTAATCGATACATAAAAATGATCTGTATCCCGATAAAACAAAAAGAGATCGGATCTTTATTCAAAGATTTGAAAAAGGCTGAAAAAACAGGCGATTTAATTGAAATTTGGTTTGATGAATTGCAAAATACGGATTTCAAAAAGATGAAAGACATTTTGGCAAAAGTAAAAAAGCCCATCATCTATAAGGCTTCTAGCGATCTTGAGAAAATAAAAAACATTCTACAAATGAAAATCGATTTCATCGACTTGGACATAGAAACGGACAAAAAAATCATCACTCATATAAAAAAAATCTCCCCGGAAACGAAAATAATAATTTCTCACCACGATTTCAAAAAAACTCCGGACGCTAAAGTCCTCAAAAAAATCGCAGAGAAAATCACGAAAAAAGGCTCTGACATAATAAAAATAGCCACATTCGCAAACGCCATCTCAGATTCATTCAAAATGCTCGAATTCCTCTCGAATTTATCAAAAAAACATCCTGCAATTTGTTTATGCATGGGAAAGCACGGCTTAATCACGAGAACTTCTGGACATTTATTCGGCAATTACTTAATGTACGCACCGATTGACTTGAAAAACAAAACGGCTGACGGCCAAATCACGGCAAAAGAATTAAAAGAAATTCAACAATTAATCCCAAAAATATGTCGCTGAAAATAGGAATAGTAGGGCTCCCGAATGTGGGGAAATCAACAATATTTAACGCTCTCACAAAGACAAAATCCGCCCAAGCGGCAAATTATCCGTTTTGCACGATTGATCCAAATGTAGGGATAGTTCAAGTCCCGGATCATCGTTTGGATGAGCTCGCAAAAGTCTCCAACTCCTCAAAAATAATTCCGGCGGTGATAGAATTTGTGGACATAGCCGGGCTTGTTAAGGGGGCTAGCGAAGGGGAAGGACTTGGAAATAAATTTTTGGCGCACATCAGAGAATGTAGCGCAATCGCTCATGTAATAAGAGCTTTTGACGATTCCAATGTGATTCATGTTCACGGAAATATCGATCCGAAATTTGATAAAGAAATAATAGAATCGGAATTGATTCTCGCAGATATTCAAACTGTCGAAAACAGGCTCGCAAAAGGCGAAAAAGATGCAAAATCCGGAGATAGAGATAAAAAATCGTATGTCGAATTGCTCAAAAAAATTCTAGATGGATTGAAACAAGAAAAAATAGCCAACGAAATGGATCTTTCTGAAGAAGAGAAAAAAATGATAAGAGATCTGCATTTACTCACCATGAAGCCACATTTGTATATTTTAAATGTTCACGAAAAAGACATAGCTACAATAGACAAGCAGTCTTATGCGGAAGCTCTTGGGGTGAAAAATATCGATAAAATAATTCCGATTTCAGCGGCGGTTGAGGAAGAATTGGGAGGGTTTACGGAAGATGAGGCTAAAGAGTATTTGGAAGAGCTGGGGATACAAGAAACGGGATTAAACAGCCTTATAAAGGTTGCGTATAAAACCCTCGGGCTCATAACTTATTTCACTTCCGGCCCTATGGAAACTCGCGCGTGGACAATTCACGACGGAGACTTGGCTCCTCAGGCGGCGGGAGTTATTCATACCGATTTTGAAAAAGGTTTTATAAAAGCGGAAGTTTTTAATTGGGAAGATTTTGTGAATGCGGGTGGCGAATCAAAGGCAAAAGAGCGTGGAATGATGCGATTGGAAGGGAAAGAGTATACAGTAAAAGATGGAGACGTGATGCATTTCAAATTTTCTCCGTAAAATCATCTGGGCTACTACGATAGGCGATTGACATAGCCACGACGGCTGAGTTTTTTAAACAAAATTATTTATTTCTTCTAATTTTGAAATAGCTTCTCCCGAAGTAAAGTAAAATAGTTAGCCCTATGATCAAAGATAATATTTTGCTGAATTTATAGTTTAAAGCTTCCAATTCTACAAAAATCAAAACTATGGCGGTAACGGAGGCGACGGCGGCAAAAATCCAGAGCTTTTTTTGGTTTCTGACCAAAGGGAAATAACGATTTAAAATCGAATGCATTAAAAGCAACATCATAATAATGCCAGTAAGTCCGACAAAAAGAGCAATGTCCACAAGGAAAGGATATTGAACATAATGCGAAGCCAAAAGATTTTGCAAAATAAAAGGATGAATCATCCAAGAAATCAAAGCAATAAGAGAAAAAGCCAGAAGCAATAAAAAGCCTCTGCGGGAAGATCTGTAAACCGAATACACATCATCGGACTGTTCCAACTCTTCAAAAATTCTGCTCACATCTTCAAGGCTTGAAACAAGTGCGCATATCTTGAAATTAGCGATTTCGGAGTGATTTTTCGTCCAAGCTTTTAGAACAAGCATATCCAAAACATGTTTGTAAAAAACGGAAGAAATGTCTTTCAAAAGGCCAAATCTATTTTTTGCAGTGATATGAATTTCGACATGAATTCCTTCCTTTTTTTTATTATCCAAAACATTGCTAAATTTATTGTATGAATTTTTCAAAGCTTTCAAAATGTTTACTGCGCGAAATTCTCCACCTCCTACAGCTATATACAAATCGGTTATAGAAGAAAAATCTTGATTAAAAGCCTCAAGAATCGCTTGCCGCGTTTTTTTGAAAGGAATATCGTGCAAATACCCCATGCCCGCTATATCAAATTCTTTTTGCACGAGATTTTTACCTTCCTCCCACTTTGTTTGCTTGCTCACTTTCTTTAGATGAGCCAAAATTTTATTTTTTGAAACATTTGTTTTAACAAAAGACAACCAAGAAAGCTCAGGAGAAGAGCTCTTTTCGGTAATAACATTAACGACATCTCCGGTTCTCAACATCGTTATTATTGGGACAATTTCACCGTTTATATCAGCTTTTACAGCATGCTCTCCGACATCACTGTGAATTGCATAAGCAAAATCTATAACACTCGCTCCTTTTGGGAGATCAACGGTTTTCCCCTTCGGAGTAAATACAAATATTCGGTCTTGCAATATATCGATTTTTAAATCCGCCAAAAAATCAAAACCCGTTTTTTGATCTTTTTCCATCGCCATAACATTCATGAGCCAAGAAGTTTTTTGGCTGTCGATCATCAAAGGTTTATTATTAAAAAAGGCACTTGCAATGCCATATTCAGACTCCATATTCATCTCTTTTGTTTGAAGTTGAATTTCGGTTTCAATCCCATGCGGCCCGAAAACAATAGTATGCAAACTCTGATACCCGTTCATTTTCGGATTGGCGATATAATCTTCAAAACTGTGAGGTTTTGGCGTGAACAAGCTGTGAACCACGCCCATCGCTTGATAACATTTCGCTGAATTTTTAACCAAAACTTTTATGGAAATTCGATCACGAATGTCATCTATGGTTCTTCCGATAGAGCAAAGCCTTTTATAAGCTCGGTAAAGCCCCTTTTCTCGGGGAGATATTTCCACTGAAATTTTTGCTTTTAAAAAAGAGTTTTTCAAAGAATCTATAAATGAATTCATGGCCTCCTTATTTCGAGCGTTGCTGTCTTTTATTCTTGTTTTTAATTTTTCATATTCTGTGGGGAAAAGATGCTTAAAACAAAGATCTTCAAGCTCGGTTTTTAGAATATTTATGCCCAGCAAATTGGCTATTGGAACAAAAATTTCCAAAGTCTCGGTGGCGATTCTTATCTTCTTTTCAGGCTTGTCAATATGCTGAAGAGTTCGCATGTTATGAAGCCGATCTGCCAATTTTATCAAGATAACTCTGGGATCTTTCGCGGTATGTAAAAACATTTTTTTCAAAGATTCAACATCTCTGTCAGGCATGTCGTATTGATATTGAACTTTGGATAATTTTGTAATTCCGTCAACCAAAAAGGCTACTTCCTTTCCAAAAAGGTTCTCAACATCCTTAATTTCATAGACTGTATCCTCCGGCACGTCATGTAACAAAGCCGCGATTAAAACATCTTGCTCCGCGTGAAGCGAAATCAATATCTGAACGGCCGCCATCGGATGCACGATATAAGGCGTTTTTCCGTCTTTTCGAAATTGGCCTTTATGAGCCTTTTCGGCAAAATTGAAGGCCTTCAAAAAAAGCTTTTTATCGAATTTTGGAAAATAAGTTAAGGCTTCTCTAATTATGGCGTTTAAATCGAAGAACTTTTTATAACCGTCTTTATTAACCATAAAAGAACCCTTTAAAAAGTGTTAGGAGTATGACACAGCACTGTAAAAAAATCAATTATATTGTCTAATCATACTCTATATAGTTGAAAAATAAGCCAAAAAAAGGTATAATACTGAGATTAAAAAATATTTCGCATGATTGAAGACCAAAAAAAAATCATTTTTCCGAGCGATCCGTTTAGGGAAAATACTCAATATACATTAAATATAAATCCTGGGACTGTTGTAAGGAATCATGTTGAGAATAAACAATCGGAGGATGAGGCGAAAATCGAAGAAAAAGGAGAAAGAACCTTGAAAGGTATTTTGAAAGAGGCGACTCGTCAAATTATTGCGAGTTTGGTAATCTTGGTGATAGGATTTTTTGCGCTGAATTGGTCGGCTTATTACCAAATAGCGAAAAATAAAATAGATGGATATAGGGGAGTTTTAAATCAGCAAGACGCGGTAGGCATGGTGAAAGAAAACGATAACGAAGAAGAATTTAAAGATGTCCTTTCTGCAAGCGCAGATATAGAGGTCCAAAAAAATCAGATTCCAGATTTGAACATGGAAATAGTTCCGATTGACACCAGGCTTATAATTCCAAGAATAAATCAAAATATTCCGATAGTCGGAGTAAGTAGTAAAAATTTGATAGAAAAAAACTGGAACGCACTCGAAAAAGACATGCAAGAAGCGCTGAAAGACGGAGTGATCCACTATCCTGGAACAAGTTATCCTGGGCAAAAAGGGAATGTGGTGATAACAGGACACAGTTCATATTTTCCATGGGATTCCGGAAGATTCAAGGATGTTTTTGCTCTGCTTCACCAATTG
>JAQVVS010000060.1 GCA_028698865.1 Candidatus Altimarinota bacterium
CCTTTCCAAATACACCATTCCCAAAACCAGACGGAATAAAACATGTTCAAATAAGCAAAGCGTCAGGACTTTTGCCAGGAGACACGACTCCTTCATCAATGATTATAGAGGAAGTTTTTGCGGAAAAATTTGTACCAACTGAAACGGAAAATTTATTTTTTACAGTAAAAATCGATAAGGTTTCTAGGCTTTTGGCTACAGAGTTTACACCTCCGGACGCAGTGGAAGAAGTCGTTTATCAAAACTACCAAGATATTGCAGATATGTTTAATTGGAATAACGAAATAAAAGAATATTACGAACAATTTGACTCGTCCATCGAGCCCACAGACCCAACAGACCCGGAAAATCCCGTCGAAACAATTCCGCTTCCCTCAAACATCAGATTCGGCTTGCCTCCAACGGAATACGACAATATTCATACCGCAAATTCAGCGGAAAACGTCCCGTCGATAAAAATAATAAGTCCGGAAAATCATTCAAAAATCCCGAAAGGTTTACTGAAAATGGAAATGGAATTAGAGGCACCAAATGGAGTAAAGGTCGTGGAATATTATGTGGACGACAATAAAGTCTACACAACTTCCACTCCTCCATACATAGGCTCGATAATCATTTCAAAATTTTTCAAAAACAATTCGGCGCACCTGATTAGGGCGAAAATCATAGACGTTCTCGGGTACAGCGCGGAGTCGGTAATAGAAGTGAGTGTTGTAGAAAGCGACTAATCGCCTAGACATTTCAGCAGAAATAAAAGCTTTTTCAAGGATTGCAAGAGAGGCGCGATTGTGCTATAATAATACGAGTTGAAAAAGAAGCTTTTAAAACAAAAATGGAAAAACAAAAATTTCTGAAAATAAAAAAAGAACTTTTAGCTACAAAAAGTGCAAAATCCATAGCTAAAATTATCAACAGCTTAAAAGTTCTGCATCAAATAAAAGCTTTTTTACTTTTTGCTCCATCAAAACAAGCGGAAATATCTTTGCTTTTATCAAAAGATGCGAAAGAAAATATTTTCAACCTGATATCTGACCATCAAATTATAGAATTTTTGAAATTTTTGGATGATGATGACGACAAAGAAGTTTTATCTAATTTAAACAAAGTCCGCAGAAAACACATTTCAAACCAGATAAAAACATACACAAATCGCACAATCCAAAAAATAGTTAAACTTGATAAAAATTATTTGAAAAAAATAATGGATAGAGATTTTATTTTGGTAAAAGAAAGGACTTCCATAAGAGATGTATCAAAAAAAATAGGCGCTCACACAAGTGAAACGAAAAAAGTCCCTCTCGTTTTAACTACAAACGAAGATGGAATCGTCACAGGATTTATTCCATATAAAAATTTTGTTCTAAACAAAAAAAACAATATTTATTCACTTATAAAGCCTCTTCCGATTCTTTCGCACAAAGAAGATAAGGACAAAGTTTTGGAAACAGTTTTGAAAACGGATGCCGAAGTCATAGGCGTCGTAAATAACGATAATGAAATTTTGGGAGTGATTCATCTAAAAGATCTCGTCGCTATTTTGCGAACAAAAGCAACCCGAGCTGTTTATAAATTTGCGGGAGTAAATAAAGAAGAGCAACCGGACGACGGAATAAAAACAAAAGTGACGAGGCGGTACAAATGGCTTATAGTAAACCTCGCGACGGCCTCCCTGGCATCAATGGTGGTTAGCATTTTCGAGGACGCGATTTCGCAAGTTTCTTTACTGGCGGTATTTATGCCAATGATAGCAGGAGAAGCGGGAAACGGAGCCACCCAATCGCTAGCCGTAGTAGTAAGAGGATTAGCGGTAAATCCAAGGGTGTCTTTTAAAAAAGCTGCTAGAATTGTAATGAAAGAGTCGGCGGCGGGAATTATAAACGGAATTATTATCGGAATAATTTCTTGCGGAATAGCATTGATGTTAAACGCCCCAGTTTTACTAGGTGTAATCCTAGGAGTTTCAATGATTTTAAACATGCTTGTAGCAGGATTTTTTGGGGCTGCAACACCTTTCATTATAAAAAAATTCAAAATAGATCCGGCAATAGCGAGTTCGGTTTTTGTAACAACCGCTACAGATGTATTCGGCTTTTTTATATTTTTAGGATTGGGCGCATGGTTGCTTATATAAATCCTTCCAAGTAATATATCGAAAAATTAACGATTTTATTTTTGAAATCTTTTTTACAAACTTTGAAAAATTTGCAAAAAACAGTAGATATTTATTGGAATATTGGAGAAAACAGTGGACAGTTTTTAAACCTTTTGATTAAGGCCTTGAAATGCAAAACAGTATTGGAAATAGGCACTTCAAACGGCTATTCGGGAATCTGGATTGCTGAAGCTTTAGCCAAAAACAAAGGGCAGTTATACACAATCGAATCTCACAAAAAAGAAAGATTTAATTTGGCGAAAGAAAATTTCGAGAAGTCCGGATTGTCAAAAAACATCACTCAAATTTTAGGACACGCGCCCGAAGTCATTCCAAAAACCCCAAAAAAATTCGACATGATTTTTCTGGACGCAACAAAATACGAATACTGTGACTATTTGGAAAAAATCCTTCCCCGCACCAAAAAAAATTCAATCATCATAGCCGACAACATCCTCTCGCACGAAAAAGAACTAAAAAAATTCACCCAAAAAATCTCATCTCTAAAAAACTTCCAATCTTTCAAGCTAAACATCGGAAAAGGCTTACTGATTGCAATAAAAACATCTTAAATCTCAAAAAACTTAGACTCCATCCACTCACGCGCTTTAAAAATAGCCTTCCCTCTATGACTTATTTTATTTTTTTCTTCCGCTGAAATTTCCGCATAAGCCTTATTCATTCCTTCCGGAACAAAACAAGAACTCAAAGGCAATCCTTTCAAAATCGGAGCCAATAATTTTTCACTGATAAAGCCCTTTGTTTCTCCTTCAAAAGATTCGAGAACCCCGTTTTTTTCATTCAAAACGCACACATTGCAAACAAACTTGGCGCTCCGTTTTTCCGCCGGCACATCACTCATTCTCCTCAAAAAATACTCTATCCACTCCTCATCGCTCGCACGCTCTCCCGCGCCCCATCTCCTCGTCTTTACACCAAGTTCACCACAAAGCGCATCAACCATAATTCCCGAGTCCTCCGCCAAAGTCAAAAGCCCCGTTTTATCATGAAAAAACTTCGCCTTCTTGTACGAATTATCCAAAAAAGTTTCCCCATCCTCAAAAAACCCATCATCACAAACATCCATATCCCCCAAAAAAACCAACTCAAACTTCGACCCGTCAAAACCCTCAGATATTTCTCTGAATTTTCCGGGATTCCGTGTCGCTATGAGCAATTTTTGCATATTTTGTCATTTTCCAAAATCCATCAATCTGCACAAAATCATATAAAAGAGTTTCGCTCACAAGGTCAACAGTAAGTTTTATTTTGGAATCCACAATCCCTGCCTCAACAGAGCATTCATTCTCAGAAATAAAACATTCGTCATCAGCAGCACCCTCTTCCACAGCCACTCTCTCCACTACTATGCTTTTCGCATCAAATTCCTCACAAATAAGTTTTGAAATATTAGCATCAATCGATCTTTTTTCGGAAGTTTCAAAATCTCCGACAAAAGAAGTTTCGAAATCGCAAGCCCATTTAATCCCGCGATCAATTTTTCCATCTTTAAAAAACAGCATCTTGCCGACAAAAACAGCCACAAACAAAAACATCGCCACCGGAATCAAAACCAAAACACCCTTCACTTTATCAAAAATTTCCAGCACCTTTTCAGTCCTATCAATCTCCGCCATCTGGCTCAATCTACTCGCCTCCTCCTCTTCCCTCATTTCTTTCACGGCCTGCACAAAAATTTTCGCAGGATCATTGGAACCGGTGTGCCCATTAGCTCCGACGCCTATCGAAATATCAGCCTGCTCTTCAGTTTTTTTCACCTCTTCCCAAGGTGCAGCATTCGCCCCACCTCCCTCATTCACCTCCTCAAAAACAGGGCTTTCCATCGCGGATTCTCGTCTATCGAGTTTATTTAAAAGCTCCATCCTCAAACTCAATTTAAAAGCTTCCGGAACATCTATTTTTTCAGAATCTTTGACTCTCTCCATAAACCCGCTGAGCTCTCCAAAATAAACTCCCTGCCTTTCATCGCTTTCGCCAAAAAGAAGAAAATGAACTCTCTTTAAAACTCTATAAATCTTCGGCCCGATAAGCGCACCCTCTCCACCAATAACAAAATGCACATCCCCATCAGCCAATTCTTCAAAAAATTTCAATCTCAAAATTTCCGCCTCCTCCATCGTCAACTTCTTAATCATATTTTCAGCCTTCTCCAAAACTCTCTCCGCCTCTTGCCCAGGAAGCACAGGCCCTCTTTTCAAAGAAGAAGCCTCATCGGCCTCTATAAGCCCCTGCTTTTTAGGGAACGCTTCTTTATTTATATAATTAGAAACTCTCGGTTTTGCCAAACTATAAAGCCAAACCGTATACGAAAGATCCGTAGGCGTATTTTGAATTTGCCCAAACGCATCCAAAAAAGTCAGCTTCGCAATTCTTTCAACTTCTTGAGAATCAAAAACTCTTCTCGAAACATATTTGTAAACATTTTCAAAATTGGCATCAAAAAGCATCATGAATTTTTTGGGATCAGACTCCTTCATTTGATCGACGCACTGTCTTTCTACATATAAATCCATTTTCGAAATTTAGAATTGTGAATAAAAGGGTGTCTTTATCCCATAAAATCGTGCGCCGTGTCAAGACCTATTTATAAAACCCTATTTGTTTTCAGCCGATAAAAGCCTTTTCATTATAACTTTGTCGTACTGTTCGGCTCTCTCATAAGCCATTTTAAACATTTTTCTAAAAGCGTCCGCGACTTCTCTACTCTCAATTATTACGCCAAATTTCTCCTTCAAGGACAAAACCGCAACTTTATCATCATAAATATTTATCTCTGGAGATGTTTTAAAATCTTCAGGAACGATTTGAGTTGTTCGAAGTTGTTTTTTATCCAAATTTTTTATCCTCAAAGAATCCCTTGTCTCAGCCAAAAAACACTCTACGGCAATTCCTTTTTTTGTTCTCCTTTCATAATATTCAGGAAAATATCCAGGGAAAAATGAATGTTGATGCTCCACCGACGCATATCCCAAAATTTTTGTTTTTGCAGTTAAAGTGTCTTCGTAAGCGGTAATAATTCCCTCAACTCCCTCATAATACCGCACGCTTAGTTTTTGTTCCGGATCATGATAAATCGATTTTATTTGTGGCAACAATTCCTTTACCTCAGAATATCTTCGCTCCGCTTCATGCAATTTTTCTCGCATCATATGGATGAGCCTCTCCGGTTTTTCCGCAGAGAAAATGGCTTTTGAAGACTTGCTTTCAGTCGAGCTCACCAGCCCATAGGACTGCAAAGCATTCAACAAATGATAAGTATTTGTCCTCGTCACTCTAGCTCTCCTCGAGATTTCCGTCACAGAACTCGATCCCAATTCCAACAGTGCCAAATACACCTTTGCCTCCTTCTCGGAAAGCCCAAAATCAATCAATTTATTAAGCATGATTTTTTAATTAAATTATAAAACTAATACATTCTACATTTCTCAAAAAGCTGTGTCAATAAAGATTGACCGCTGGCGAAGAGGTGGCCACGCATTTTTAATTTATTTTTTGCGAAATTCTCTCGAAAATTGAAAAACCCAAAGAATTAGCCGTTTTTCGCACACAAAGCGAGTCAATTAAACACAATTTGGTCAACCCACAAGTAAAATCAGCTTGACCATTGTCGCGAAAGCGCTAATGTTTACAGTGAAGAGTCAAGAGGAGGGTTCTTCTCCTCTTCTCTTCACCAAAAAATCGATATGAATAAAACTATAGCATCCATAGTAAAAAGAGCTCAAAAGGCTTCCCCAGAAGAATTTTTAAATTCTTCTATTATAAGATTCAGTCGTCACGATAATTACATTCAAGAAAAATTACTCGTAGATTTTTTCGCGATAAAAGGAAATTTGATGATTATAGAAGGGCTGAGAATATACATAAAAGATCACTTGGAATACTTGAAAGAAGTAAAAAAAATAAAAATTTTGGATATCGGTCCTGCGATAGGAGCTCTATCGACTTTGCTGGTTTTGCAATTATTGGAAGAATTTTCTTTAATGAATAAAGCGAGTGTATACTTGCTGGATGCTTCTCAACGAGTTATAGATAAAACTCATGAAGGTGACTTTTTCTATCCCGAAAGCATTTTAAACCCAGCTCTAAAAACTAGAATTATCAGAAAAATCCGTTCTTCAAAAGCGGAAACCGGATCTGTGGAAAACATTCCTTGGAAAGATGAATCTTTTGATATAGTGCTGGCAGGCTTTTTGTTTCACCATTTACATAGAGATATCAAGCCGAAAGGAGCAAAAGAAATGTCCAGAATTCTTCGTCCAAACGGATTTTTGGGAGTAGCGGAAGAATGGTTTGAAGACTACGGAAAAGATTACGCAAAATA
>JAQVVS010000061.1 GCA_028698865.1 Candidatus Altimarinota bacterium
CCGGAAGTGTGCACATCCATAATTTGATTGTGAATAACTTCCGCACCAAGCAAACACAGTCTATTTACAACACTGAAAATCGCTCTTTCATTCCCTATAATCGGTGAAGAAGAGAGCACGACTATATCGCCTTTTTTGATTTTAATATGAGGATGTTCGCTAGTGGCTATCCTGGTGAGCGCTGATATCGCTTCGCCTTGCGATCCTGTGGTTAAAATCAAAGTTTTATTGTCTTCGGTTTTCCCTTGGTATTTTTTTATGTCTTGAATCGTGCCGTTTGGGAATTTTAGAAAGCCGAGTTTTACCGCGATTTTTATATTTTCACTCATGCTTCGTCCGCTGACGAAAATTTTTCGTCCGTATTTTTGCGCGTAATCGATAATTTGTTGCATCCTTCCTATGAGGGAAGAAAATGAAGCTATTATGAGGCGTCCTTGCGTATTTTTTACCACTGATTCCAAAGTTTTGCCCACTTCGGATTCCGACATTGTGTGTCCCGGCCTTAATGCATTTGTGGAATCGGAAAATAGCGCGAGTACGTTTTGACTACCGAGAGCCTTGATTTTATCGAGCTCTTGAGGAGCTTGATTTCCCGCTAAAGAATCGTCAAATTTGAAGTCTCCAGTGTGAACAATTTTGCCAATTGGCGTTTCTATCACCACTCCAACTCCATCCGGAATAGAATGTGCCACTCTGAAAAATTTCAATAAAAATTTTCCAAGTCTGAGAGGCTGATCCGGATCTATAATTCGTAGAGTCGCCTGATCTTTTTGATGAAATTCATCGATTCTTTTTTCGATCAATCCATTCGTCAAACGAGTGGAGTATACCGGAGGAAAATCCAGTCTCGGCAGGATATACGGCAGGCCTCCCGTGTGATCCAGATGCCCATGAGTTATAATAATTCCTTTAATTCTTTTTCTGTTTTCTTCCAAATAGCTCACATCCGGAATTACATAATCCACTCCGAGCATATCTCCGTTTGGAAATTCCAATCCCATGTCTATTATTATGATGTCTTCTTCATACTCGTACACCATCAGATTTTTTCCGACTTCGTTTAGCCCTCCGAGTGGAATAATTTTCAACTTTCCCGGAAGAATCGGTGATCTTTTTTCCGCTTTTGCTTTTACTTTTATGGTTTTTAGCGGCTGGTTTGCGGAAGAAGTTTTTGCTGAACCTCCTTTCTTTTTTGAATTTTGTGAAGGCGCGGAGGCTGGTCGCTGTGCTTGCGCAGGGCGCTGAGTGGCGGGGCGAGCCTGTGAGCCTCTTTGCCTAACTCCTTGAGAGGGCTGTGCTGGTCTTTGTGGCACAGATTGATTGAATATAGGGCGAGCCTGTTGTGGCTGGTGCTGTGCTTGTACTGGACGCTGCGTATTGGGTTGCGCTGGGCGCTGTGCTTGTGCTGGGCGCTGTGCTTGTCCTTGAGGCCTTTGTGCGCTTTGTGGGCGCTGAGAGGCAGCGCGAGGCTGTGAAGCCTGTGGCCCTGATTGGCCTTGTTTGAAATTTTGCGGTTTTTGAAATTTGCGAAAATTTCTTTGTGTTTGATTCGGATGACTGTTTTGAAACTTTTTCGGTGCTTGAGGTTGAGAAGGTTTTTGTTGACTCTTCATCGGTTCCACTTTTCCATCGAAAGCTCTATTCATCCATTCGTCGATTTTGTCCATTTTGTTTTTTACTAAATAATTAATCGTTGGTCGCTTACCATAAACATAATACCAGATTTTTGTATTATCCACAAGCGGGCTGAGTTGCGGAAAAGCTAATATGTGTGAATAATTATTCCAATGAATAAAAAAACTAAAATCGCAATTTTGGGATTTGGAGTGGAAGGAAAGTCTTTGCTGAAATATTTGGTATCGCATGGATTTTTGAATATTACTGTGTGCGATCGAGATTTGGATGCTATAGGGGAATCTTTGCCGAATGGAATTTCTTCACATTTGGGAAAAGATGCTTATTTGAAAAATTTGGAAGAATTTGAAGTAATTTTCAGAAGCCCCGGAGTGAAATTTTTGACTCCGCAAATACAATTGGCCATTGCAAAAGGTGTAAAAATAACAAGTTCCATTCAATATTTCATGGAAAAATGCCCTTGCCCGATAGTCGGAGTGAGTGGAACAAAAGGAAAAGGAACCACTTCAACATTAATTCATAAAATGCTCGAATCCGGCGGATATCATTCTCGGCTCGGAGGAAATATAGGAGACTCGCCTATTGATTTTCTTGATAAATTGAAAGCTAAAGATGTGGTTGTGCTCGAACTTTCCAGCTTTCAATTGCAAGGCCTCAAAATCAGCCCGAAATATGCCGTTTTGTTGAACACTACGATTGACCATCTCGATTATCATGTCGATAGCGATGAATATATGCACGCAAAAGAATCTTTGATTGCTCATCAGCCGAAAAATGGAACGACTGTTTTGAATAAAGATTATGAATATGTGAATTTTTATAAAACGGTGGTGAATGGAAAGCTTTTTTGGATAAGCAGAAATGCCCCTGTGGATGATGGCGCGTATGAACAAAACGGGGAAATTTTTTATTGCCAAAGCGGAAAATGTTCAAAAATAATCGATGTTTCGGAAATCGGGCTAATAGGTTCTCATAATTTGGAAAATGTTATGCCGGCAATTATTATCGCGAAAAGATTTGCAGTGGATGACGAAAAAATCGTAAAAGTTTTGAAGGAATTCAAGGGATTGCCTCATCGTTTGGAATTTGTGAGAGAAGTTAGCGGCGTGAAATATTATGATGATTCTTTTTCTACGAATACCCAAACTTCGATGGCGGCGGTGGATAGCTTTGATCAGCCTACGATTTTGATTGCGGGCGGATCCGATAAAGATTTGGATTATACGAATTGGGCAAAGAAGATTTTGACTAAGCCGAGTTTGAAAACTGTTATTTTGGTAGGGGGGACTGCCGATATAATGGAAAATGCTTTGATGGCGGCGGAAAAAAACATGGGAGAAATCGCTCCGACTAAAATTTTGAGAAAAAGAGATTTGGAGGAAGCGGTTCTGGAAGCCTGCGTGGAAGCCGAAGAAGGATGGGTAGTCGTGATGTCTCCTGCAGCGGCGAGCTTTGATATGTTTAAAAACTATAAGGAAAGAGGCGATAAATTTAAAGAAATCGTAAAACTCCTTATATAGCAATCTCTTTGCCGCTATTTACTTTTGGCGAGGTTATGGCGCAATCGGTGTAGTTCGGTTTGAAGGGGCTTCATCTGCGATCATCAGATTTTTTGGTGGAGAAAATTTTCTCGTCCATGCATTAAACCACCAAGCGACCGAATCTGAAATTATCTCGAATTTTGCCGAGAAAAAAGTGTCACCGATGACACTTTCCAACCTTCAACCCAACTCACGAACAAACGGACTCGACCGGCAGAGAAAAAGCTTCACACTCCACGCTCCGTCCGAAATCCGACTTGACACTCGAGTTTGCACGAAAAGCGAACTAGCTTTCGAGTCTTGTTTCGGCTGAAAAAACGAGTGGATAAATTTTACAGGAAAAATGTGTTAAAATCGCATTTGCAAGCGGTTTTCGGCTTGTTTTATTTTTGAATTTTTGAGAAAATTCGAGTGCAAAATACTTAAATGAAATTTAACAAAAACATACATGATAAACGCTCAAAAATTACATCAAGAATTTATCAGACTTGGCGGAATGCGACATAAATTGAAAAATCGGATGTTGGCCATTTTGCCTGAAATTTACGAAAGCGGAATTTGGAAAAAATATGCGGGATCGATCGTGGAATATGCCGGAAAATACGGAGATATCGCAGGAACGACTGTGATAAAAAGGCTCAGGCTTGAGAGAAACCTTGAGGATAAGCCATGTTTAAAAGCTGCGATTGAAAAAGTCGGTGTGCACAAAGTTGCGATGGTTGCGAAAATCGCCACCGTTGAAACGGAAAAATCCTTTGCCGAAAAAATCTCAAACATGAGCAGAACGGCGGTGCAAAGTTTGGCCAAAGAGTTGAGGGTAAAAAACGGCTTTGGAACCTCTGAAACCCGTGTTCCGCAAGCATGCCACTCCGTCGCCATCACAAAAAAAATCGAACTGGATGAAGAATCAACATTTCTATTTATGAAACTAAAATCAAAGCTGGGAAAATATCTCAGCGATCAAGAATTTCTGAAACTTATGCTGAAAGATCGAGAACGGCAGGAGTTTTCAAAAGAAATGGCTTCGTGGCCGACAAAAAATACAAAAGCAACTCGCGAACGAAAAGCCTCAACCGGCAAACAAAACATCGCCGAACCACAACATCCTCTCGAATTTTGCCGAGAACAAAACATCACCGATGACGCTTTTGACCGAGATATAAAAAAGTCTGCAGAAGTCCGTTTAGGAAAAGACATTGGCGCACGAGGATATGAGGGGAGTGCGCCTTCCCGCCACATTCCCGCCGACAAAAAACGCCAAGCCATCGCGCAAACAAACGGAAAATGTTCTTATCCGAATTGCAATTCCCCTCATGAAGTCCTTCATCACATCGATCGCTTTAGCGCGAGTAAAAGCCATAATTCGATAATTCCTCTTTGCAAAATTCACCACGAATTTTCACATAACAATCTGATTCAAAATGAAAACCAATTACTGAAAAAATGGCAATTATCAATAGTCGGGCCGCCCGCAAATCAAATTCCACCCGCAGACATTCTCTACCAGAGGTATTGGCAAAAGCTCCACCTAATTTAGATGGGATCCTCCATCCGAAGGCGTCTTCTTTATCAATGCCATCATTTCTTTGCTAACGGTTTTTGTTGCAAAAAGCATCGTGGTATAGACGATCATTCCTATCGGTATTAACAAAAGAATTCCCCAGTGTTTTAAATATTGATCCGAAAGAGGTTCCAGCATATAAATCGTGAGACCCATGACGACCGAGGAGAATATAATTTTTGCGAGATTTTTGAAATTGATTGAAAAATCGAGATATTTTTTTGCTACCGTGTATGTTCCGATGAGAATGAAAAGTTCGCTCAAAACGCTTGTTGCTGCGGCTCCACGAAATCCGTACATAGGGACTGTGATGAAATTTACCAAAATATTGAAAAGCACGCACGCTCCGCTGATATAAAGAAGTTTTATTTGCTTTGTGAGTGCAACCAAGATGAAGCTGAATAGAATGTTTAAAAATTGGAACAAAACCGCTAAAACCATGATTTTTAAAGCCATATCCGATCCGTAAAATCCTTCGCGAGAAAGATAATCCGAATTGCTGATTACTCTGATTATTTGCGAAGATAAAACTATTCCTCCCACCGCCATCGGAACCGCCATCGCGGCGAGAAAATCAAATGCGTATCTGATAATTATTTTGTATTTGTCATTTTTTTCCTCGAGAGATCTGGTCAAGACCGGCAAAACCGAATTCATGAAGTAAAGCGGTAAAACCGTGAGCTGTTCCAGCATACGCATCGCCACCGCGTAAATCCCAACTTCTTCTTGGCCCCGCATAAAAGAAATGAAAATCGAATTTACTCTGAAATAAACCGTATTTAAAATCAGCGCAATTCCATAAGGAAGAGCTTGAAAAAACACCTCTTTCCAAACATCAAAATCAAAACGATATTCCAGCGTCGTGATTTTTCGGACATAGTGATTTGTGATTAAAGTCATCACCAAGTTGCCGACTATTCCCGCGCCAATAAGCATGAGGAATCCGGCTTCTTTATTCTGCGGAAATCCAAAAAACGCAACATAAACCATCAATCCGACTGAGACCGCTTTTCCGATCACCATCGCCACCGAAGCGTATTCCATTTTTAATCTGGACTGCAAAACGCTACTAATCGTTCCATTTAAAATCGTCAAAAATGTTGTAATGGATGCGATCGCTACTCCTATCGGAATGTATGTGTTTTTGTATCCTGGAATAAGAAAAACCGTAATAACCGCCGCCGTCATTGTCACTAAAACTAAAATTGTTCTGAGGGAGAGGATGTTTCCTATGAGTTTTGTGGTTTTTGATTCGTCTTTTGACATTTCCTTTACCGCAATCGTAAAAAGTCCGAGATCCGCCGCTATTCCGAAAAAGGCTAAAAATTCGTAAATCATCACATATTCGCCGTAGTCTTTTACAGAAAGATAATTCGTGCAAATTTTTACAACCGCTATGCCGAGCAAAGCCATGAACGCTTTTCCTGCGAGCTGAGCCGCTGTGTTTGAAAGGATTTTTCGGGCGATGGACATATAAATTTTGTGATGACCGCTTCGTTTGATATACTGCGGGAGCTAATTTACATTTTTTTATGCATGAAATAAAGGCAAATCTGGAAGAAGTGTCCGATCTGATCGATGTCGGACTGAAAAATATGGACCTGCCGAAGAAGAGGGCGGCGCTGGTGGAGGTAAATAAA
>JAQVVS010000062.1 GCA_028698865.1 Candidatus Altimarinota bacterium
AAGATTTTTATGGGGGGATGTTAGCGAAATCCTCTCGAGATTTGATAGTGAATGAAGGGCAAAAATATATAGATTTTCAGCCAATTGCCCATATGGATAAGGCGGATTTTTCCGCTATTCTTGGTAAAATTGTTTTGGAGGAAGACATTGTTTCTGCCGTGGATGAAGTTGCCGATCAGTTTAACAATTTGGTTGTAGATGAAAAAGGGGTTGTAGAAGTGAAAATTCCTCTATGGTGGTTGGAAGAAAAAGGTGTTTTATTTGGCGAGAATTTATCTGTTTATTTTTTTGAAAGTTTACCTAAGTGCGAAGTTGCAGAGGAAGATTATTTAAGAGATTTTAGTTGTATTCCAGACGGATTGGTTAAAGAAGATTTTACATCTAGGTTTAAATTGGCTTTTGACAGACAGTTTATATCCGATTTTCCGGATGATTTCAGTTTTAAAATTAAACTTCCTTCGCAGTTTGGAGGAGAAAATGTTGGGGATTTCTTTGCCAATTTAACTTGGAACTTTTTTCATATTCTGGTTTTTTCTTTGTTTTTCATTCTTTTGACTATAGGACTTTTGGTTTTCAGGCCTTGGTCAGCCGTAATGAAATGGGTTTCAAAAACTGTTTTCTTGGCTAGTCTTTCAACTATTTTATTTGCGATGTTTTTAAATGTTTTTATTCCTGTTTTGTTTGATAGATTGGTAAATTCTATCGATGTCAGTATTTTGAGTTATAATGCTTGGATGGGGATTTATATTCTTTTTGTCGGAGCTTTTACTGTAAATCTTTTGAAAATAGTTTTTCCTGTAGCTATTATAAGTTTGGGATTTTGGATTGTTGGAATGCTTTTTTATAGAAATAAACAATTGGAAAATGAATGTGGAAAAGCTAATTCGGAATATAAAGAATTGCACTAAATGTGGACTATGTAAGGAAAGAAAAAATGCTGTTCCAGGAGATGGATCTTATGATTCGGAAATAATGTTTATAGGTGAAGGGCCAGGGGCGATGGAGGATTTGAAAGGAAAACCTTTTGTGGGAGCGGCAGGGAAGCTTTTGACTCAATTGATTGAAAGCATAGGATTTTGCAGAGAAAATGTTTTTATCGCCAATGTTGTAAAATGCAGACCTCCAGACAATAGAGATCCTTTGCCGGAAGAAATATCTGCTTGTTGGCCATATCTTGAAGAGCAGATTAAAATTATAAAGCCAAAATTAATTGTGACTTTAGGTAGACATTCAATGGGAAGATTTTTACGGGACTTAAAAATTTCGGAAGTTCATGGCCAGTCAAAAATAGCAAATGGTATTTGGCAGAAAAAACAATTTTATTTACCCCTTTATCATCCGGCCGTTGCGTTGTATGATCCAAGTAAGAAGGAGGTCCTTTTTGAAGATTTTAAGAAAATTTCTTTAATTTTAAAGCAAATTAAAAATGACTCACCATAGATATATTTCAATTATTGCCTTGGCTGGATTGTTGGCTTGGATTGGATGGGCGGTTGTTATAAACAAGCTTACTCCTTATGAAAACATGGGGATATCCTTGAGTTTTTTTTATATTACATTGTTTATAGCGCTCAGTTGTACATTTACCGTTATAGGATTTTATTTCAGAGTTTGGTTGTTTAAAAATGAAATATTTTACAAGCATATAAATGTGGCTTTAAGGCAGGGGATATTCCTTGGATTGATAGCTGTGTTTTCTCTTGTTTTCCAAATGATGAAAGTCTTGACTTGGTGGTCAGGATTTTTATTGGTTGCGGTTTTTGTTCTTTTGGAATTTTATTTTTCTTCCAAGGATGCTGAATTGCTGTAATCTTCGTGGCTTATGACTCTGGCGTTTTTTATCGGCCACCAAACCAACCAAGTTTTTCCTCGAATGTTTTTTCTTGGGACAAATGCTTTTTCTGGATGCTGTTCGCAATTTATTGATATATTTCCCTCAAAACAGCTTCTTGAATCGGTGCTGGCTTTTCGATTGTCTCCCAATACAAAGTAGTGATTTTCAGGAACGTCAAAAGAAGACATGTTGCTGAAATAAGTTTTTGTTTTCCCTTTGTTTTCTTCGTTTAAATATTTTTCATTTAATTTTTCCGATTGATTTTCTTTTGAAGTTTTTATGTAAACTTCTCCATCTCTTATATCTACTATTTCTCCTGGCAATCCGATTACTCTTTTTATGAAATATTTATCTTCATCGCTTGGGGATTTGAAAACAACTATATCTCCTCTTTCAGGGTCGTTTGTTAAAAATATCGCTTCGTTTATTATGATCTTTTCTCCATAATCGCCTTGGCATTCATTATCTACAACATTCAGTGTGTCGCACATTGATGCCCCAGATACATCAAATGGAGCTATTATCCATGTCTGAATTACCATTACGAGTCCGAAAATTATGGCTACATTTATTCCCAAATCTAGAAACCACAGTAAGACTTTTTTTGTATTTTCATTCATTTTTTATTGGTTTTATTACGAATGTAATCTTATAGTCTTTGCATTCTGGTGACAACCCTTTTATAATGGGAGGTGTAATAAAATTTTTTATGGAGTTATCTCACTATTTTTTCAAAGGACATTTGCAGGATGGGGAGAAGATTTTGTTTGTTGCTCATAGGCATTTTTATATTTTATTTAGAGATTCTTTTAAAACGTTTTTTTTCGGTATTTTTTTGCCGGCTGGGGTTTTTGTGCTTTTTCCTAAATTGATTTTAGCTATAGGCGTTTGGTGGTTTATCGGGATTTTAGGGATGATTTATCATTTTATAGATTGGTATTTTGATGCTTGGATTATAACAAATCAAGGAGTTGTTGATATTGAAAGAAATGGTTTATTTGATAAGGAATCTAAAAGGGTTGAATATGAAATGATAGATGGGATGGAATATAAAGTCGCGGGGTTTTTAGCTACGGTTTTTAATTTTGGGGATATAGGCATTGATACAATGGGTACCACGATGTCTCTTCTTTTGAAAGATGCTTCCAATCCGAAGAAAATCGAAAAAATAGTCATTGGGCTTCAGGAAAAACATGTAACAAATAAGAGTTTTAGTAATTATAATACTTTAAAAGAAATGCTTGCTTCTATGATTTCTCATCATGCTAAAAAGGGAGGATTTAAAAATTCTTTAAAGGATAAGGAAAAAGAATGAATATATATGTAGTTTTTATTTTGGGATTTATTTTTTTGACATTTTTTTTAGCGGTATATGTTTTTGTTAAAAGTTCTTTTTCGAGAAAATTAACGAATGCGGATTTAGCTTATATAAAAGCACATTGGGAAGATTTAATTTCCATTGTTGATGAAAATCCGATTAAGGCCGTTTTGGATGCTGATAAAATTTTGGACTATGCTTTAACTAGGCATGGGTTTGAAGGGTCTTTGGGGGAGAAATTAAAAATGGCTGCGCCTAGATTTGATGATATAAATGAGGTTTGGCGTGCTCATAAGTTTCGAAATAAAATCGCTCATGAATTAGTAGAGGAATTGGAAGAAAGAGAGGTTAAAAAAGTGTTAAAGGGTTTTAAAAATGCACTGAAAGATCTTGGCGCCAAATTTTAAAATAAAATAATTATGATTTTGGGGATTACAGGAAGTATCGCATCTGGAAAATCTACAGCGTTGGATTTTTTTTGCAGAAATGGATTTGTTGTTTTGGATGCTGATAAAATAGTTCATAATTTATATAAAAAAGGTGGTCAGGGGAGTGTATTGATCAAAAAGCATTTTGGGGATGAATATATTCTTGGAAATGGAGATGTTGATAGGAAATCTTTAAGGAATTTGGTTTTTTCAGATATTGATAAATTGATTTTTTTGAATAAATTAATTCATCCTTATGTTTATGATGAGATTAAAGAATTTTTGAAGAAAAATTATGTTGAAAATAAAAATGTGGCTATAGAGGCGGCTTATTTTGATGAGGATTTTTTGGGAAAATTAGTTGATAAAATTTTGCTTATAAAGAGGTCTTTGAAAGAAGTGATTTCGGTTTTGACCAAAGAAAGAGGGTTTAATGAAGAAATAGTTTTAAATGTTTACAGTTTATTCAAAAATCCAAAAAAAATAGATTTTGTTGTTGGTAATGACGGGTCTCTGGAATGTTTTGAAAAAGAATTGCTAAAGATCAAGGAGGTTTGTATTATTTCGTAGTAAATAATTATTTTTATGGAATTCGAAACTGTAATTGGGTTGGAAATACATGCGCAGATATCAACTAAGACAAAGATGTTTTGTCGTTGTGCTGCTGATGCATTTGGTAAAGAGCCAAATGTAAATACTTGTCCGGTTTGCATGGGATTTCCTGGTCAATTGCCGGTTATTAATAATGAGGCTGTGAAAAAAGGAGTAATAGCTGCGTTGGCTTTAAATTGCGAAATTCCTGAATATTGTAAATTTGATCGCAAAAATTATTTTTATCCAGATTCTCCAAAAGGATTTCAGATTTCCCAGTTTGATGAGCCTTTGTCAAAGAATGGATGGGTTGATATAGAGGTGGGAGTTGAAAATTCTCGAAAAATTAAAGTTAGAATTACAAGACTTCATTTGGAAGATGATGCTGGAAAACTTACTCATGTTCGAAATGGATCATTGGTTGATTTTAATAGATCAGGGGAGCCGTTGATGGAAATAGTTTCTGATCCTGATATGAGGAGCGCTGAGGAGGCGAGCGCTTATGCTAGAGAAATTCAGAAGATTTTGAGGTATGTTGGGAGTAGTGAGGCCGATATGGAAAAGGGAATGATGCGTTTTGATGCTAGTGTCTCTATTCGGCCAAAGGGCGAAGATAAATTGTACCCTCGGTCTGAAATTAAAAACTTGAACTCTTTTAAGTCTTTGGAAAGTGCTATTGAGTTTGAAATCAAGAGGCAGACTGGATTATGGGAGGAGGGGAGTCCTTTGAAGGGGCAAACTACCGTTGGCTGGAATGAAGAGAAACAAGAGACTTATTTTATGCGTGATAAAGAAGATAGTGATGATTACAGGTATTTCCCGGAGCCTGATCTGCCACCTTTGTATTTTGATAGAGGATTGATTGATAAATATAAAAAAGAGCTTCCGGAATTGCCTCAGGTCAAGAAGCAAAGATATATTGAGGAGATGAATTTGGCTGAAGATGATGCCAGAATTTTAGCTCAAGATTTAAAAATGGCTCAATATTTTGAAAAAGTTGTTGCCGGATGCGGGGATATAAAGAAAGCGGTTTCTTTTATAAATACTGTTTTGATGAAGCATTTGAGGGAGGAATTAATCTCAGTGGAGGAGCAGAAGGTAACTCCTGAAATGATGATTGAATTGATAAAACTGGTTAATGATGGAGTTATTTCAAACAGTTTGGCAAAGAGTGAAGTTTTTGAGGAAATGTATTCTGCTGGAAAATTTCCAAAAAATATTGTTGAAGAAAAAGGATTTAAGCAGGTGAGTGATGCTTCGGCTATAGAATTGGCATGTAAGAAAATTGTGGAAGAAAATCCTCAGTCTATAATTGATATCAAAGCTGGGAAAGATAAAGCTATTGGATTTTTGGTAGGACAGGTTATGAAAGAAATGAAAGGGCAGGGGAATCCCCAAGTTGTTAATGAAGTTTTAAAGAAAGTGTTGGCGGATTTGTGATTTTTTTGATACAATTTTAATAGATTTTATAACTTTATTCTTATGTTTGCAACTTCTGGGGATATTCTAAATATGGCTTTGGCTATCGGATTTTTGGTTTTGGTTATTTTTCTCTCAATTTTGATTTTTTATTTTATTTTGGTTTTGAGGGATGTTTCTAAAATAGTAGATGATGTTGAAGATATTACTGAAAGGTTCAGAGCTACAATTATTGAGCCTCTTCGTGCTGTGGATTTTCTTGTTGAGAAGGTAAAGCCTTATGTTGAAATGGTTTTAGAACAACGGGGTAAGTCTAAAAAATCCGTAAAGAAATCTAAGTAATTTATCTCAGAGAAGATTTTAATACTTTGAGGGAGAATTTTACTGTGGCGTTGTAAATTCTTTTTATTCTTGATGGTTCTTGAAATAGTCTGTAAAGCCATTCGATCCCCATTTTTTGCATGAATTTTGGAGCTCTTTTTAATATTCCCGCTATAAAATTGAAAGCCCCTCCTATTCCTATCGCAAGTTTTACTTGTGGCATTTTTTTAATATTTCTTGCTATCCATAGTTCTTGTTTTGGGGCTCCGTAAGCTACAAATAATACGTTTGCATTTGATTCTTTTATGAGATTTGTGATCTCTTTTTCTTCTTCTGGGCTTGGGCTTCCGCTGAAAGTTCCAACAATTTGAATTTTATGATATTTTTTTTCTAAAATTTCTTTTACTTTTTCTGCTGTTCCTTCTTTAGCTCCGAGCAAATATATTTTTAGTTTATTTTCA
>JAQVVS010000063.1 GCA_028698865.1 Candidatus Altimarinota bacterium
AGTTTGATTTTTATCCTCTGGTTGAATCTATGATGCTTTTTGTTAAAAGACTAAGTAAGACGGTGTTAATTTTATCATTGCGGCTTGATATGTTTTTCTGATTTTTTAATTTGGAAAGAAATTTTTCGTTCAAAATTTCTCTTAGTGCCCAAGCTGTTGATTCTAGTAAAATTACAACTTTTACTTTTAATTGATATGCTTCTGGGCTATTTAAACCAAGATTTTCCCAATACGACAATGATGCAAAATCGTGATTTTCATTTTGTGGTCCAGAGAAATATCCTGTCCATTTTTTGGTGATATATTTTTCATCTTTTAATGCTGTTCTTGCATAGGCTATAAATGATTCCGAGTTTTTTGTTAAAGTTTCTTCCAATTTTTTCTTTATTTTGTTTTTTTTTATTTCCTCAGGGGATTTTTCCATATTCACTTGTGAATTTGTTGCGATGGATTGATTTGTATCAGTTTGCAAACTTGTTACTACTTGTGCCGGATCTGGATTTTCTTTTTTAGATTCTGAAGAGATTCTTTCTAAAAGTCTGAATTTGCTAGGGAAAATTCTAGACATTTGTCTAAACTTTACTTCTATACAGAGCCCAACTCTTGAAAGATCTACTGTAATTTCTGTTTTGCTGTTTTTGATAAAATTCAATAATTCTATTACTGACATAGCTCCCAATATTTCTTCATTGATGATTTCTTCCGTCGTTTCTGAATCATCAATAGTTCTATCTTTTATCATTTTTCTGTTTTCTGGTTTAAGTTGCGAGGGTTTATTATATATCATTTCTTTTTTTCATCAAACTGAAAAAAGTGTTTGATAGATTATGAAATCAGAGTAAATGAGCTATAGAGAATGCTTGAGTTTATTTGATAAAAATGGCAAAATGAGGTTAATTAAAATTTAATTTTTGATTATGTCTAAGAATTTTACGGATAAGTTGATGGATGCTATAAAACTTAAAGGGACGCCGATTTGTGTCGGGCTGGATCCGAATTTTGATAAAATTCCGAAATTTATCAAAGCGAAATCTTTTGGGAACAAAGAGAAAAATCCTATGACTTGTGCGGCAGAGGCTATTTTGGAATTTAACAAGGGAATTATCGATGCTGTGGCCGATATTGTGCCTGTCGTGAAGCCGCAAATCGCTTATTATGAAATTTTTGGGCACGAGGGAATTTGGTGTTATGAAGAAACTTTGAAATATGCGAAATCAAAAGGATTGCTAACTATTGCTGATGCAAAAAGAAATGATATCGGGTCGACAGCCGAGGCTTATGCTCAGGCTTTTTTGGGGGAAATCCAAGTTGGAGAAGGGGAGTCGGAGGTTATTGTTCCGAGTTTTGATGCGGATGCCTTGACGGTAAATCCGTATCTGGGATGGGATGGCATAAAGCCTTTTGTGGATGAGGCTCGCAAATATGAGAAGGGAATTTTTGTGCTGGTAAAGACTTCAAATCCTTCGAGCGGAGATTTGCAAGATTTGGTCATGCAAGATGGTTCGCCGATTTATGAAATAATGGGTGGAATGGTGGATAGTTGGGGGGCGAATGATGTGGGGGAGAGCGGGTACAGTTTGGTGGGGGCGGTGGTTGGGGCGACTTATCCAGAGCAGGCGAAAAAATTGCGGCATCTTATGCCGAATACTATATTTTTGGTTCCCGGATATGGAGCCCAAGGTGGCGGAGCCGCTGAAGTGAGGCCTTGTTTCAATGATGATGGAACGGGTGCGATTGTAAATAACAGTCGAGGAATTATTTTTGCTTATGAAAAGATGGATGGATTTTCTGAAAATGATTATGAAAAAGCTGCGAGAGAGGCTGTTATCGCTATGAAAAAAGACTTGGGAAGTGTCTTTTAGATGCGGTTTTTGAGGAGTGGGGGAGGAGCGGGAATTTTCGGGGGTGATTTAGTGGTTGTTTTTGGCGTGTAATTATTGTATAATATTATAATTTATAGATTGATTTTTAATCTCGTTATAAAAATAAAAATAAAACATGAGTATTCCCAAGCAAATCCCTGATACTCCTTCTCAAGAAAAATTAGCAGTTCTCCCAAAAAAAGATGCTGGAGAAGTTCTTTCGAAAAGTGGCGAATCTTTAAAAAACCTTGATGCTAAGCAGAGTGACACTCTTTTGCTTGAGGGGAAAGAGATGACTCCCTTGGATCTTTCGAAACTGAACGTGCCTTCATTGATTATGCTGGAAGATAAATATCCTGGAATTTTGCTTTATGTTTTTACGGATATTATTGGCGAAAATGATAAAATTGATTTTTCGAAATGGGAATTTTATAAGAAACCGATTGCGGGGACGGAGCTTAAAGTGAATTTTCGAGGCAATGAGGCTGCGAATATGGAGATTGGGGCTGCTGATATTTTTGCTCCTGCTGTGAGATGTATCACGGTTTATGCACAGGGCGATAAATCTCTTGCAAGGACCAGTAAGAGAAGGCTGGGGCTTAAAGGAAGGAACAGAGATACAGGGGATATCGGATTTTTTGATGAAAGTGGATATATGCCGATTTTTACAGGGGATGTGATGGTGGTCGGGGGAGCCGTGCCGGAAGCCTCAAAAAATATTGATTTGAATTTTGAAAAGCCTTTTTTGAGCAAAAAGAAAGATGCGAATGGGAATGAAGAGGAAGTTTTGGATGATGAATCTTATGCCAGATATGAGCAATCGGAGGAAGCTAAAAAAGATATGGAGTTTTTGGGTAAAGTTTTGAGTGAAGATGCAGATGCGCCTATGAAGAAGGTAGATTATGCTGGGGGTGAAGGTTCTAGAGGGAAAAAAAAGAGGCTTACAAATGAGGATATTTACACTATTGAAGCGAGGAATGTGGCTACAGGTCTTAGAGGGAATATCGTGAAGGCTATTTTGATGGTCGCCAGACATGGAGGGATGGGATTTGCGCCTAGAAGTTGTTGGGAAAATGCTCGGAGAATTTATGCATTGGCTGGAGTTCGAGGTAAAAAATATCCTGTTAGAGGCGTTTTGCCTCCTTATAGCAAGCGTTATAGTGGCAAAGATTGTAAAGTTCCGGGTGGTGGACCCGGTATTACATATGCGACAGAGGCTGATTATGACAAAGTTGAGCCTGCGGATTGGGTTTATTATAATAATAAAAATAATTCTGATAACAAGGGAAATCATAGCGCTCTTTTTATTGAATGGATTGATCGTGGTAGAAAATTGGCGAGAGTGGCGAGTGGGAGTCCAAAAAATCCTTGGAGGGTTCACACTCAGCCCGTGGATTTTAATAAAATGCCAATGACATATCTCGGGAAACCGAATGGAGTGCCTGGTCCTATTCCCGATCTTGCAGCTGTAGAGGCTAAATATCTTAGAGACAGAACTGCGCCCACTCTTGTGTAGAGAGAGTTTCTGGGCGTCTGGATAGGTCTATTCCTTTTTTTATTGCGTTTTCGTGGAGTTCTCTTGGGA
Organism: Candidatus Altimarinota bacterium; assembly: GCA_028698865.1. GTDB lineage: Bacteria > Patescibacteriota > Gracilibacteria > UBA1369 > LOWO2-01-FULL-3 > CAINDQ01. Next base: position 3,448 of record JAQVVS010000063.1, read on the forward strand.
GTGTGTTTTTTAGTTTTTTGCGGCGATTTGAGAAACAAGTTTTTGCTATTTTTAGAATTTTTAGCGCTTTTTCTTTTTCCAAATAGTTCGGATTTTTTTTGTCATACAGTTCGATGTGAATAATGGCGGAATCGACTTTTGGAATAGGATGAAAATATCCGGCTGGGACTTTTTTTATATATTTTGCTTTGCCAAAAAGAGCGACTTGGAGGGAAAGAACTGTCATATCCGGATCTAAAATGCAGAGTTTTTCAGCCACTTCTTTTTGTACGAGGAGAGACATGGAGGTTGGAGGATTTTCGGCTTGTAGGAAGTGATTTATGAGAGGGGAAGTTATGTTGTAAGGGATGTTTGCAACTACTTTGTAAGGAGTTTTTGGAGGAATAAATTTCAGAGCGTCTTGATTTATTATTTCAACATTTTCGTATTCTTTTAAATGTTCGTTGAGGAGTGGGAGGAGGGATTTGTCGAGCTCGAGGCTTATTACTTTTTTTGAGTTTTTTGCGAGTTCTTTTGTGAGAATTCCGAGTCCTGGGCCGACTTCTATGATCAAGTCTTTTTTGCTTACGCTTGCTGTTTTTACGATGTCTAAAATGGGTTTTTCATTGGTTAAAAAATTTTGTCCGAAACTTTTTTTTGCAAAGATATTATTTTTTTCAAGGATTTTGGAAATTTTATTCATAATTTATTTTGAGAAGCTTAAGCGGATCTGTTTTTCCGGAAATTATCGATATTTTTTCTTTTGGAATTTGCAATTCTTTACTCAAAAATTTTATTAATTCGGCATTTGCTTTTCCTTTTTCCGGGACGGCTTTTAGGCGGATTTTCAAAGTGTTTTCCTCGTCATTCATTATTTCTACGATTTCGGTTTTCGGGCTTTTTGGAATAACTTTTACACGGATATATCTTTTTTTGGGAATTTCAATCTGCATTTTTTTGAAAATATTTTAGCAAATATTTTTTCGTTTCTTCCGCCAAAATCATTATCAATATTGCAAACCCTATGATTTGCCATTCCACGATTGAAATAATCGTTATGTCGAAATATTTTTTTAGAATGAAAAAATTTATGATTGTGTATGTTGCCATGATGACGATGATTGTTGTCGCCATTAGATATTTGTTTGAAAGATTTGTTTTTTTAAAGATGGTTTTGTTTAAATCGTTTACGTTGTAGGCGTTAAAAATTTGTCCAGATATTAGAAGTATAAAGCCCATTGTGATTGATCTGATTACCACTTCGTCGTTTATGAATGTGGAATTTCCGATTGTCCAGCCGTATCTGGATAAATTGAATGTATAAATGCCGATGACGATAAATCCTATGATTAAGCCGTTTAGTAGAAGGGGGAGCGCGGGGATGGATTTTTTTGGAAAGATGTATTCTTTGTCCATCACATCTTTTTCTGGACTATTTCCTTTTATTGCCAATTCCAGTGGTAAATTTATGAATATTTCGATGAATAAAATCAGTGTTATCGATAAGGGGAGTGGCATTCTAAAAATAATTGCAGAAAGAATTATGAATATTTCCGCGATTTTGCATGAGATGGCGTGAGTTATCAGTTTTGGCTCGTTTTCTTTATCTGTGCGGTATTTTTTGATGGCTTGCATTATTTTTTGGAATGTAATTTTTTTCTCTGGATTTATTATTGTTACTTTTTCGCCGGTTTCTTTCAAAAGTTTTGTTATTCTGGATGAATCTTCTTGTTTTAGTTCCGTGAAAATGTAGTCTTTTTCTTTGTTTTCGAGCATTTTTGAAAGTTTTTGGTCGGGAAGATCTTTTAGGTAATCGCTATTTATTGTTTCGAAATAAGCTGGATTTATAACTTCCAATTCTATCGCGGCGCCTGTGGTTTGTTTTTCTTTTGTGGTTGATAGAATGTATGTTTTTATTCCAAGTTTTCTCACCAATTGCATTTGTTCTTTTATTTCCGTATTTACTGCGTTTGACAGAGAAATCATGCCCAAGAATATCAAATCATTTTCCGCGAATTCTTCCGAATAATGAGAAAGTCTTTTTATGGGGAGTCCTTTATATGCGAATGCTATAACTTTTTGGCCGTTTTGATTTAATCTTTTTATTCTTTTTTTGATGGCGAGGCGCATGTTGTAGGTGAGCTCGGTTTTTTGGCCGTCCAATAAAATTCTTTTGCAATTTTTTAGCAAGCTTCTGGGGTTTCCTTTGCTGAAAGCGAAAATTTCCTTGTTTATATTTTGAATTGCTATTGTTGTGGATATTTTTTTTATTTCGCTTGTTGGTAATTCTTGGATTTTGTCATACTCTTCTCTCAAGAAATTTTTTGCAAAGCCGCATTTTGTAAAAAATGAGTTTATAACATTTTCAAGTCCCTCCAGCTTTTGATAGCGGCAAAGATATCCTGCAATTGCCGCATATTCAAAGGATTTTTCGGATTTCAAAAAAGATTTTTCCACTGTTGAAAATTCTTTTGTTTTCAAATTTTCCATTTCGATTGAGTTTGTTTTTTGATTTTCTTGAGCTTTGAAATTGTTGAAATAGAGATATTTTATTTCCATTTCTTTTTTTACCAATATTCCCACTACATCGGTGACGATTGTTGTGGTTTTTTCCAAAGTGCTGTCGAATTTTGAAAATATTCTGGAAATTTGTTTAGCCAAAATGATACTAAGTGGGATTGAAGACGCGAGGAGCACAGCCATTTTTTCAACTAAAAATATTTCCATTTTTATTTAAGATGATTTTTCTGCCATTTTTCTATTTCTTTGTGATTTCCAGAAAGTAATACTTCTGGGACTGATTTTCCT
>JAQVVS010000064.1 GCA_028698865.1 Candidatus Altimarinota bacterium
CTGGCTTTTCTAGTCCCCTTTACCCAAATACTCCCCTATCCCGTCGCCTACGCCGTCTCATTCATAAAACCGGCTGATTCGCCAAACAACATTTCCACCGTTTACGATCTAGTCGCGCTCGTCGTCGACACGAAACTCGATTTGGAGAAAACTCCATATATAGGACTTTCCACCCAATACCAAGGACTTTCAAAAACAACTCTCGGTTCCCGCATAATGCGATACGCCGAAGACATTGTCGAAAAAAATCCTCTCACCGATGTCAAAGTCATCTTTTACAATTCAAACCAAGAATCCGTCCATGACATCGCTTCCGCTTTGGAAAATCTGTACATCAATGGCGATGGCACTCGCAGTAATCGGCTTGCCGGAGCGGTATTTATCGGCGACATTCCCCTTCCCGTCGTAAACAAAAACGGAAACAGATATGTGAGCATGTTCCCCTACACCGACTTTGAAGACAAAGCCTACACATACGACTTTGCCACAAAAAGTTTCATTCGAAACGAATCTGTCGGCTTTCCTCGCGCGGAAATCTGGCACGGGATAATAAAACGCCCAACAAACAATGCGGAAGGCAGTCAAAAACTCGCCGAATATTTCGATAAAAATCATCTTTATCACGCGGGCGTGCCCGAATTCGCAGAATTTGATAAAAAACTTTTCTTTGGTGATCTTGTTCACGAAGAAGAAAAAATTTCTCCCGACCTATATAAATACTACCTCAGATATTTGGCGGGACTGGAAGATCTCGCATATCTCCGCTACAACAAATATTGGGCGAATGAAGTCACTTCTTCTCAAATGGAAGGCATCCCCTCAATCGAAGGAGGCGCCGGAAGCGAAATGCTCGACTCTCTGACAAGTGGCGACTCCATGGCTCAAATCCCCGATGTTCAAACAAAATACATCATAGATAACGCCCTCACCCCTTATGTAAAACTTCTAAAACAATATGTCGCACAAATAAACGACTGGGCGGACTACACCGGACGATACTCACCGACCGACATTTCCAGCGTTCCCGTTCTCATCACCATGAAAGACGAATTTGCAAAAGAATACCTAAAATCCGCTGGCGACGCTCTGGAAACCAAAGTCGATTCCTTCATTGAAATAGTCCAAGAACCAATCCCCATCCTCGAAAGCAGTGAACTTACTGGAAAGATAGGAAGCGTTCCTTTTAAAATTTCTCTCAGCGAAGATGGCGGAAAATTGCCTCCGTATATGTATGACTTCGGCATCACCGAAGGCGTCACCATTGGAAATAATAAAATTTATTCTTTGCTGTTTAAATATCATTATAAAAACGAAGTAAGTGAAAAATCTTATATAAATGGTATTGAGCTGGATATTTTGGATAGTCCGAAACAATGTCTTCCTTATCTGGGATCCACTTTGAACGAATACTTTGATAAAGATCTGAATTTCAATCCAAAAGCTGTCGGCGGAGAATATTCCGTTCTCACTCGCGCACTTCGTTCAGACAATCCCTCAACCGCCATGGCCATTCGCACCGCCGGAGTAAATACCAGACTCCTCTCTCCGGCCGAAACTTATTCCAAAACAAACGGAAAATATGGCGCAAAAGTCGAAAACGGGCAAATAATTTACGGAACATACAGCGACGGGCAACTGCTTTCCGGAGCGATAATAGAAGACAATCCAGATTATGGAGTTTCTGCTTTTGAGCCAAATCCGATGGATGATGATTATAAAAATGTGCTGGAGGGGAAGCTACAAAGAGGCGACGTTATTTCTTCTGTAAGACATTCGAAAGGTGCGGAAAATTTTGATCAATACATGAGTCCAAAAACAACTTTTGATGTCGCCATAGAAAATATTTATCAAAAAGCGAAATCCGTCGTCGCCTCGGGAAAAGAAGAAAAAAATGACTTTACAATTTATTTTTTCAGAAACGGAAATCACCAGAGCATAACTTCTTCCTTTACTGTAAAGGATGGTTCCGAATTGGCTACCAAAGAAAAAAGCTCTGAAGGCGCAATTTTTACACTTTACGGACTATCGTCAGACAAAAATGACGGGAACGGATACGGAAATCAGGGGTTTGATAATTCCGCCGGATGCAACGCATCCAACACAATGTATTACAGCGACAGATGTTTTTATCCCGTCGCTTCCATGCCTGTGCTTGATCCCGCCGGAGCTGTGGCTTTGGCGAGAGAAGCAAATTCTAATACTTTGAAATTTCCGGAAAATTATAAAGAGAGCTCGGGTGATGAAGTGGATGACCTCACCGTTTCCGATTACGAAAATCATACTTGGATTTTCCAATATCCCGCCGACAAAAAATATTTTGAAATCGATGATGTTTATATGAATGGGTGCTATGCTGGAATGCCGGTGTTTGAACCTTATAATAAAAAACATGACTCAAATGCTTATAAATATCCTCTCGATCCCGAAAATAAAACCGGATATCCGTCTGCTGTCGATTATGTTTCAGTTTTGTCAGGAGGAATTCTCGGAGCCGACCAAATCATCGCTTTATTTTTTGATGATCCGAAAATAAGCATAAAACAGGATGTTTACGGAAGATTTTTTAATAAAATTGGGAATTTTGTGGCGAAAACCGACTGGAAAACTCCCGTTATTTCCGCAGACGATGGTGCTGATGAAATAAAAGAAGAAAAACTCAGTGGCGCCAATCCAAAGACTCCTCCTTCCGCGGGCGAAGTTTGGGATGCTTTAAAAAATCTGAAAGCGGAAGAAGTCGTCCTAAACACTTCCCCTAAAATAACTATAAAAGATTTTTCCGATCGATACGGAATTTTTGATGGAATCGATAATGATGGAGACGGAGTGATAGACAATATCGAGGAAGCCGCCTTGGAATACAAAATAGATTCATCCAATCTCAACGAAATCGCCAGAAAATTATTTTCCAAAACAAGAACTTATACCATTCCCTCTTCCGTTTCTCCGATTTCAGGAAAAGAAATTTCTTTGGATGTGACTGCAAATCCTTACACTGGAAATCCTTCTATAAAAAGTACTATTTTTCACAAAGAACCCACCTCTCACACCATTTATCAGCAGGTAAAATCCATGGCGACCTCCAGTCTGCCAATCGATAATCCCCGCTATGTCGCATTCCAAAGTAAACCTTCCGCAAATCAAACCATTGGAACAACCGAAAAAATTTATTATCCAAATCTTTTTGAAATTTCGGACGGAATTAATCTTTCCGCAAAAATAAAAACTTTAGCGGACGAGATAGTGGCGGTTCCCGGAGCCATCCAAAAACTGAGTTCAAAAGCCGGCACAAACAGTCCCGCCGGAATCGTAAAATATGTTGAGACCCAATTATTGAGTGTTTTGGAAATGGAAACTTTGCTTGATTCTGTGAGATGGAAAGATCTAAACATAGATGAAAAACATCGATACATTCTGAAACATTATCTAAATCCAAATGAAAAAGCTTTTATAAAAGATACTGAAAAAGGGTTTGAAGCGGCTTATTTGGTTCTCGATGGAAGCGAAGGAAATTTTTTTACAATGGGATTCAATAAAGATCTGGAAGAAGACAGCGATCCTCTTTTTACTCCTTTGAATATAGCGTTTGGGGAGGTAGTTGATGGATGGAAAGCCCCTGCCACTGAAAAGAAAAAGAATAATTTTTTTGTGCCTTTGCCTGAATTTATAATAGAGTTGAAAGATTTCATAATGGCTTTTGGGAAAATCCCGAGCTTTGGATCTTGTTGTGGAGAAGCCGCGGATATGAAAAAACAACTTGAAGAAGAGTTGGCAGGACCGCTCGGTGAAACGACTCCGACCGAAATCGCTTTGGCAAATGAGAAGCCTTTGGATAGAATTTTTATTTCCGCTGACAAAACAAATATAAATGCGAATGGGTCCGACGTGATTACTCTTTCCGTTATTGGAGTTGATGAGGATGGGGAAAAAGTCGGGAAGTCCGCGAATGGAGAAATCCTAAATTTGAATATAAGCCAAAATTCGAATACTCCCGTGGTCACTCTGTCCAGTATGGATAAAACAATTTTGGAGGACGGGACCGCTGTTTTCAGGTTTATGAATGGCGGAAATCAGGGCTTGGCAAATATATCAGTGACGAGTGCGAGTGGGAAAACTTCAAATACTGTCGGGGTCACCGCTATAGCAAATAATGTGAAATTGATTAGTTTTGTTTATTTTGTGCCTGAAGGACTGGAGGAATTTCAGAGCGAGATTGGAGATCTTTTGGATGGGATTGGTGATGATGGGGGCGATGGGGATGGAGGTAGCGGAACTGGCTCTGGCGATAGAGATGGGGATGGAGGTAGCGGAACTGGCTCTGGAACTGGCGATGTTGGAACTGGTGATATTGGAAGTGGCGATGAAGGAAGTGGCGATGGAAGTGGCGATGGAAGTGGTGATGGAAGTGGTGATGGAGAAAGTGGCGATGGAAGTGGTGACAATGGTGGCGATGGAGATGGGGATGGAGGTAGCGGAACTGGCTCTGGCGATGGGGAAGCTGGAAGTGGCAACGACGGAACTGGCGACGGCGCAGGCGATGGGGTGGCCGGCGATGGAACAAGCGATGACAGTGGAAGCGACTTTGGTTACGATGATGGAGGCAGAGCGGCAGGATCGAGTGATTTTGACCAAGATGATTTGAGAGACACTCTGGATTCTTTGTCTGATGAAAAAGATAAAAAAATTACAGTTTTGGTTTCCGACATTATTAATGAAACCGTTTTGCAATCCGAACTCGTGGAAGATCCTCAAAAAGATCTCGGGTTGGAAGATGTAGAAGATTGGACAGAGTATTATTCATTAACCGAATATTATTTAAAATTTATAGATGAATTTCCGGAGGATGAAAAAGAATCTACGCCTTCGCGAATTTGGGAAGAAGAATATTCCATCGATAGCTATTACAAAAAATATCTTCCGGAAGCTGATTTCGAAGATGCGACCGATGATCTAGAGACTTTCCACATTGGCGAAAGAAGGCTTTTGGCCTCAATTTTCAGCGATATTTCCAAAACTGTTCAAAACAGAAAGGTTTTCAATGAATTTTTTAATCCATTTATTGATGCAGAGACAAATCCAACTTCTCCTTATGTGATAGAAAACGGAGATAAAATGGTGGCGGATGGAAAATCTTTGATGAAAATAACCGCTCAAGTTTTGGATGCGAATGGTAATCTTGATACAACTCCTCGCAAAGTGACTTTCTCTATACTCGAAGAAGATGTCAAAAACATGGTGTCTTTTGTTAATGGGCCTGTTGTAAACAGCAAAGATGGGCTCGCAACTTTGTATATTCGAGCAGGAACAAAAACCGGCCCTTTCGATGGGCATTTCAAAATTCGCGCAACTGTCCAAGATGGAGACTTTCCTATCACTGACAGAGATCTGTACTTGGTTGCGGGAGATCCTCATTCAATCGAAATAACCGCCGATTCAGGCGTGCTTGTCGCGAATAATCAATCCAAAACAAAAGTTTATTTTACAGTCAAAGATCGATTTGGGAATGTTTGCAAAAATATATTTTCACAGATCGGAATAATTGCGAAAAAAGATTATGCTTATTTTGATGAAGAGTTTGATTCGAATAAAAATATTTTGGGACTACAAGTTGCAACTCAGGAAGGAGTCGGGAGTGCCGACTTTTATGCAAAAGACATCATTGGAAATGTGAGAGTTTTCGCTTTGCTTTTTGATTATGAATTGGAAAAAGAGTTTTTGGATGCCGGAGATAATTGGAGATCTATTGATTTTTCCAAGTATATCGGGAGTTCAAAAACTTTCTCAGTCGTTGATCAGACTAAAGTTAAATTGAGGCTTACTCCCGATAAAAACACCGTTCCTTTGAACGGAACTACAACTTTGAAATCCGAACTTTTGTATAACGGAAAGGTGGTTGAGTCTTATAACGGGCCTATAAAATTCACTAATTTAAACGACAAAGTAGTGGATTTGACCAATAAGCTTCCGCAAACTATGAAAAAGGGAGTTTTGGATGGCGTTTATATGCCTATTAATTCCGGAACTTTGGCTGGAGAAGCCGAGATTTTGGCTGAAATTCCGGGATTTGTGGCGGATTCCGTGAAGGTGCGC
>JAQVVS010000065.1 GCA_028698865.1 Candidatus Altimarinota bacterium
TTTCGATTGGCTGTTTCTTTTACGCTCGCTAGAGAGACAACATTCGCTCCTCCGATTCTTTTCGCGAGAGTTCTCAAGTCATTTTCATCAAGAGAGTGAATCAATTCCGCGATTTCAGCGGGTTTTAAATTATTTCTTTTTTCATAAAGATCCTTGAACATTTTTCGCATTGGAGCAAGCCCTTTGTCTTTTATAGTTTTTGGGAATAAAAGAGGCAGAAACAAGTCAAGGCCGTCGTTCAATTTATCCTTGGCGTTTGCCAAAGCGACAATCTTTCCAGTAAGCAGAGGCTTTTCGATTAATCCGTTAACGCCCAAAAGCCCCGGAATTTCTGTAACCATTCCAGCTTTAAACTGAAACATTTTCATAAAATTATTTTTGATATACAGTGACAGTTTTTTGAATTTTGGATTTTTGTCTGAAGCGGATTTAACCTTGGTCAAGAAATTTTCAAGTTTTTCCTTTGTGTTGAACCTTTCACGAAGGCGCACCATAGTAAAAAGCCCAGTAGAAAAAGCCAGTCTCATATCTTGTTCACTCAATTCTTCCGGTTTTTCTTCGTTTTTTTCGGCATGATCATTCAGTTTCGAGATTTTATTAAATATTTTAGAGGGGGCGCCGGTAGCCTTGGTCGCTTCCACAAAGTCTTCGGTCAAAGTGGCGACCGCTTCTTTTTCATCTGGAGTAAAATTGTTTTCTGTATCAATTTTCTCAACAAGATTTTCAGCGGTTTCCGCTATATCTGAGCTTTCCACTACTTCTTTTGTTAGCTCAGATTCAGCCTCCTCCTTTACTTCTTCCTTTTCTTCTTGAACGGTAAGAAGTTCCTTGAAAAAATTTCCTATAAACAGAGGAACATTTTTCGGCCATTTCAAAACATTCCACTTGTCATGCCACGCCGTGCCAAAAGACTTCTCCATGGCGTTTTTATAAGCCTTGGATATGCGAGACTTATTCTCTTTCAAGAGTTTTTCAGCGCCATCGACCGATTCCTTCAAGGATTTCTCCGGCTTTTCTTTTTCTTCTGATTTTTTTGTGTCGTCGGACATGTTAAAATAATAAAGGTAATTTTTTGCGAGAGGTATTTTCCCTTGTATGGTTTAAAGAACGCAAGTACTCAATATCGATAGTCTTATAACAGGGAAAATAATCAATGCCAAATTTATTATTGACGGGGATAATATCTCCTTTTCTTTCTATTAGTTTTTCCATTAATATCTGATAAACATCAACCACTGCGTTGGCATAGACCATACCAGCTGCTTTTTCTTTTTCGCCGATGGTTAAATTTTTTATTCCTGGGTCATTTACGATAATTTCAACAATAGAATTAACAAGTGCAATTTTAAGATTTTCAATAGCCTTGTTATCGTCCTTGGGCAATTTATTATAATAATCATCGCTAAATAGATATTTTAATTTACTAAGCTGATAATCTGATGGGTAAACATTCTCATACGCGGCGACCCACTGAGCATCTTGTTCAGCATTTCTTTCAGCCTGACTTCTGCCGAAGATAACTTTTTCAGCAGCTTCAAGGGCTTCCTTTGTTGTGTTAACCGCTTTTTCCACTCCAGCTTTTAACAAATAATGTATAGAAAACGCTGTTGAAGTTAATGCCCCCAGGGTAATCACTGAAGCAATTAAAGGGCCTTTATAAGCAAACGGAGTAGTGGTTGGGAGGGCCGATATTGCCGCGACCAGCGCCCCATGAGCATTAGTTACATCCCTTATTAAATCAGGATTTTTCTTTCCAGTAGCATCAATAAATGTCTTTAAAGCTGTATCATAGTTCTGATAAGCTATTTTTACCTTCCCATCTTTAGGAAGGTCTTTGGCGGGTATAGAATTGAATTGGGTCGATAAAGCATGAAGATTCCTCCTCAAGGCATCCTTAGAGCTGCCAGGGCTTAATTGCTTAAGAACATCTCGTAAATCATCAATTCGCTTAAGTTTTTGTGAATCTGGATTATTATATTCTCTGATAGATTTTCTGCCAAGGAAAAAAGTAGTGAATCCGCCTCCAATACTAATCGCCGCTGAAGCTATAAGCCATACTGTAATTGCAGGACTAACAATAATTCCACCTACAGCAGCGCCCGTGCCTATCGCAGTTGAAGTCAAGCCACAGCCAGAAAGTAAAACCATAATAGTCATACCAGAGGCTACAGTGCCAGCTTTCAGCTTAGATATTTGATTCGCAATTGCCGTAAACTCAGGGTTAGCTCGAGTTCTAAGGTCTTGGACAATTTTCAGGATGTTGTCTTTACTTGCAACAGCCTTAAATTCAGCCTTGAAAAATGTTAACAAAGAGAGGCTCATCTCTGGAGACATTGGAATATTTTTTGATTGCCATATTTTCAAAATCTCAGATACATCGGGCATGGATAATCCGGTTTTTTTCAGAGGTTGGCTGGCCAATAAAATTTGAGCAGCAAGGGGATCAGTCCCCGCTAAAGTTTTCCAATCTGTAGGGGAAAGCTTTTTCCCGTCAATCTGAGATACTTTTCTCATTATAGCAGACACCTCTCCAATTGTTTTACCTCTGAAAACTCCTTCAACAGGATGATTAGATTCAAAAGCTCTGAATTTTTCCATGAATTCAAGAGGCTTATTCTTTCCAAAACTTTTTATTCCGGTTCTTTGCAAGAATAAATCGGGTTTAGCGTTTTCCGCACGAGCAACGACAGTTCTTTCCAATGATTTTTGAGCAGGAGCGAGCAGTGGTTGGAAAAGTTTATTTCCAGCTTGCATCGCCAATATAGTCAATAAATTTTGACCTACATGTCTCCAAACATTTACTTCTTCCCAAGGAGTGTCTCCGATTATCATCTCTTGAGCCAATCCCATTCCTGTAAATATAGATAAACTTGTAGCCGTCTCTCCAGCAAAGTTTACTCCAGCTCTCAGCAATTGAGCTGGACGGGAAGCATGAATATACTTGTCTATATATTGGAATCTAGTTCCAAAAGTTGGGTTAAATAAAAGGTGGCGACCAGCCGTCTCTCCAACTAAATGTTTACCAGCCAATCTTTCCCAAGCAAATCCTCCAGCATCCATAGCCATAAACATAGCAGCCGACATAGCCCAATCTTTTGCAAAACCTTCAAAAGTTAATGTTTTTCTTCCCATAGCCGCTTCCATCAAGTTAATCGATCCGGAAAAAACTCCAGTTTTTAAAGCAAAAGGTATCGCTCGTAGGCCAAGTTGAGCAAGTTTTCCGGCATTCGCCATTTTTGCAGCTAAAAGAGCTTGGGTACCTCCAGCAACAAGAGTCCCTACTCCCATACTAGCGACTACCAAAACGGTTGTAATGATCGTTTCTCTAACAAGAGTTCTAACTGTAGAATCTTTAAAGTTAAACCACTCATCAACTCCTTTAACTCCTTCCATATCAGTAAGAGCAGCAGTTATTGATAAATCTATGCCGTCAAGGCCACCAGTGTCTTCTTTTTCTTTCAAGTTTTTCAAAACCTGAAGATTTAAATCTGCTTCCACCTTAGCTTCTATTATAGACTGAACTATAATACTGATAACAGCAGGATTATTAACTATAGAATCTCTTGAGGAGTCAAAGTACTCTTCGCTGATGGCTCCTGATTTAACCAACTTTGATTTAAGTCCCTCCGGATCATCTTTCAAATATTGTTCAATAGTTCTTTTTGCCTCTCGAGTGAATCTATTATAGGAAGCCTCTTGAGATTTATATTTAGCTAACAATTCAGCTTTTTTCTCCTGAACAACATGTTTTTGGTATTCTATTTCTGATCCAAGGGCATCTTCGTAATACATTCTAGCGATTTCAGGATAAACCTCTTTTGAAAAAGGGTTAAAGTTTCCTTCTCTATTAAAGTCAGCAACCTGTTTATAGGCAACTTTTGTACCGAAAGCAGACCGTAAAGAAGAGGGGTTGGTCATATCAGATTCAAGCCTTACGAGATAAGCCCAAGATGATACGGCGACTTTCCCCGGGTTTTCGGCGGATTTGGAAATTTGATGTGATATAGCGTATCCGGCTTTGGAAGCTCTAAGGCCTGGGTCTCCAGCAGTGAGGTGTTCCATCCATGACCCTCTTTTCCCATAAATCATTTCTTGTTCTTTAGCAAAATCTGCATCTTTTTGTTTTTCCCAATCGCTTCCAGCATAATATTCCACAACTAAAACATCCTTTCTTATTCCAAAGTCGAAGGGTGTAGACATAATCCTTTCAGCTTCTTTTTTTAAAGAAGCCATTATTGGATCAAGATACCTTTTTTTATAATCTTTATCTTTGCCGAATATAACCTTAGCCGCATTGGCCATTTTTTCCAAGCGTTCAATAGAGTGCATTCTCAAAACCTCAGTAGCATAACCGATTTTTTCTTGAATAACGGGGTCCATGGGGACTCCAGCATTTCGAGCGACAGATAGAGCTTCTTTTAAAAAGTTATTCAAATAAAATCTTCCATTATGAGCCTCGCCAGATAAAATTTCTTTTTCGGCCTTAACAATCAAAACTTTAGCCTTCAAAAATGGATCTTGTTTTAGTTTTTCAGGATTTTTTGAGTCGGCTTCTAATCCTTTTAAAGCCAACCCCATTCTTTCGGCCTCAAATTGTCTCATGAGATGGTGATGGATGAATGCCATTCGATCAATGGATGGGCCACCACTTAATTTGCTAAAATAATATCCGAAACCCTCTTCATGGCTAAAAATAACATTTCCATCAGATGAAATTTCAATTTCACTGAATTTTTTTAAAATACTATCTTTAGGGACATTCAAAAGCTTGATTTTTTTGTTTAATTTCTTTACTTCATTTGTGAGAACGGCCATCTGTGAAGATTTTGCAAGGTTTTCAGCAATTCGACTGTATTTCCAAGCATTCAATGAAGAAATTATAGTTCGATCATCATCAAAAACATATCGATCATTCGAATAGAATGAAGAAATATTATACCAATAATTGTTGTCTACTTGAATTTTTTGTTCAAGGACATCAACTTTAGTTATAGTCCCAAAAACTCCTTTATAAGAGGCCGGAATCTTATCATCATAATATACAAGATGTCTCCCCATCCCAGCACCTCCCATATAAGATCTCTTGACTGTCCTTTCGGGAGTCATCTCTCCTATTTTTCTTCCAACTCTATACATTTTAGCAATTTCTATTTTCCTAAGAATAGAATAAAAAGAAGAAAGGAAAATATCGGCCTGAGTTTTAGAAGTATCATCAGTGGATGTATCTTTGGCTTTTTCCAGATATCCAATCATTTTTTTATAAAAAGACTCATTTATAGGGAGTTCATTTTTGTCTTGTAAAACAGCAAAATAATTTAATACTATATTCAAGACTTCTTTAAACTCGGCATTGCTAGAGGGTTTATCCAAAATCTTTTCGCATTTAGCCCACATATCCTTGAAATTCATATCAAGATTTTCTGCAAGCCCCTTAGGCTCAGGATGTGCAAGTTCTTCATTGTCGGATTCCTCCATTTCTGTAGTCAAATCTAATGATCCACTAATTTCAACAAGACTAGATTCAAGCTTTTTTACCGATTCAACATTTTTTCTGGCCAAGATATCGTTTTTTGCTTCCTCTAGAGTTGTTCTGGCAGATACAACTTCTTCAGTGTCAGCTCTTCCTAAAAGAGAAGAGGTGACAGCGTCCATCAACGCTCCGATATTGTCGGCTTTTTCAGGAGCTACCGACCTTATGACTTCTTTTACTTTTTGTGTTTTTTCCATATAAAATTATTTATTTTTTAAGGTATCCATACGGGTTCATCGTGAGCACCTCCATTACCAGGTTGCGAAGGAGAAGATTTTTTTTGTTCTTCAGCAGAATCAAATGTCCAGATTGGCTCATCTTCTGGTGAAGAAGGAGAAGGCGGATTTTCTCCAGAAGAACTTTTATTGCCCAATTTTCTATTAAGACTATCGAGGGATCTAAGGTTCCTATAATTTTCAATAAAATATGTTTTTAAATTGCCAGAATTAGAGTAAAAAACCTCAAGGGATTCGATTTCGTTAAGCCT
>JAQVVS010000066.1 GCA_028698865.1 Candidatus Altimarinota bacterium
TGTGGCTTTGTTGAAAAAAACAAACCCTGCAAAATTTGACGCCAGCACTGAAGTTCATTTTTATCTCGGGGTTGATCCGAAACAGGCCGATCAAAATATCAGAACAACAGTAGCACTCCCCCATGGGACTGGAAAAGAGGTTAGAGTAGTGGCTTTTGTTTCAGAAGAAAAAATCAAAGAAGCTAAAGACGCCGGAGCTATCGAAGCCGGAACGGATATTTTGATTGGAAAAATCGACGGAGGATGGTTTGACTTTGATATCGCTATCGCAACTCCTGATCAGATGAAAAATCTAGGAAAAATTGCAAAAACAATCGGTCAAAAAGGGCTTATGCCAAACCCAAAGACTGGAACAGTTACTACTGAAATAGCGAAGACAATTTCCGAGATCAAAAAAGGTAAAGTCGAGGTTCGCGTGGACAAATTATCAAACCTACACAATGTTTTCGGAAAAGTTTCTTTCGAAGAAAATCAATTGGCCGAAAATTTGAAAGCTATCGTGAAAGCGGTTTTGGATAACAAGCCTGCCTCTTCAAAAGGGAGCTATATCAAAAGCATCACCGTGACCACCGCTATGGGGCCCGGAATACGATTGGATGTGAGCGCGGCTACCTCTGAAGTAAAGGAGTAGAGAGCGAAGGAGTAGAGAGCGACGAAGTTGACGAAGCAGGACACGTTTTCAGATGTTCCTTCGCGCATTATTTCTTCGCTTCCATAGCCAACGCCTGCTCCAAGGATTTTAGGCTTACTTCGAGCTGAGGAATACTTGGTTCTTTGGTGGTGAGTTTTTGGAACCAAAGTCCGGGAACTACTAATCCTTTTACAATAAAATTGCTCGTATGTTTTGCGCTGAGCTTTAAATATTCATAAGAAATTCCTGCAATCAAAGGCAAAAACCCCAATCTTACAGCCAAATTGCTCCAGAAATCCGCTTGTCTGGGAAGAGCGGTGTAAACCAAAATACTTATCGTAAAAACTATCAAAATAAAACTCGTGCCGCAACGAGGATGAAAACGAGTTTGTTTTTTGGCGTTTTTTGGAGTGAGTTCAAGATGATTTTCGTAAGTAAAAATGGCTTTGTGTTCAGCTCCGTGATATTCAAAAATCCTTCTAAAACTTGGGATTAAAGAAAGAACGAAAATATAAGAAAGGAACATAAACATTTTCAAAACCCCATCTATTAAATTAAAAATAAAATAATTTTCCGTGAGATAAGGAAATTTTGTTTCGAGCAGTGTTGTTATCCAAAGTGGCAAAAATTTGAACAAAAAGATGCTCAACGCAATGGCTAAAATAAGCGAAAAAACAAACATCAGATACTCAATCAATCTCATTTGCCATTTTTTATTTTTCTTTCTCATTTCTGCTTTTTCCTTTGGAGTCATCTCGTCATCTATCATTTCGTTCGCGGAAATATTGATCGCTTTTGAGCCCACCACCATCATTTCAACGAGGTTAATCATTCCTCTTAAAATTGGGAAATTTAGCGCTCGATATTTTTGAGTAAGAGTTTGATATTTTCTTTTATGAACTTTTATCGTTTTGTTCTTTTTGCGCATCGCTATGGTGATGCTATTTGGAGAACGCATCATCACTCCTTCGAGAACAGCTTGTCCTCCGACCGCAAAATCAATTTTGGGGCAGGATTTAGGAATCGGTTTTTGAACAGAAAAAGCTTCGATAATCCAATTTAAAATAGTCAGATTTATGACTTTTATATTTGTGTTAATTTTCATAGGAATTTTTTGTTGTTAGTCAGCGAAATATACTTTATCTTATACGCGGGCATAAATAAAGTTTTTAATTTCGGATTTAAAATGGATGTGAAAATTAAACGAATCGATAAGGAAATCGCTCTCCCTATTTATGAGACGGATGGGGCTGTCGGGTTTGATATTTCGGCTAGAGAAGAGACTGTGATTGCTCCAAAAGAAATCGCAATGGTTCCTTCGAATTTGATTGTGGAAGTGCCAAATGGATATATGCTCGTAGTGGCAAGTCGCAGTAGTACGCCTCGCAAAAAAGGACTACTCCCCCCTCATGGATTTGGAATTATCGATCATGATTATTGTGGTCCGGAAGATGAAATCAGAGTTTTGGTTTATAATTTTACGGAAGGCGAAGTCGTCGTCCAAAAAGGGGAAAAAATAGCTCAAGGAGTTTTTGTAAAAATCGATAAATTTCAGTGGGAAGAAGTCGAGGAAATCCGAGGCGAATCCAGAGGCGGATTTGGGAGCACGGGAGGGTATCAGGTAGAAGACTAAATTTCCAAAACCTGCACCGAGGCGCGCCCACGCGCGCTACCAGCCTCACCGGCCGGATCGTAGACAACGAAGCAAGCCTGACGAGAGTCCGAATCGAAAGAAGCAAAGGCCACAAGCGTCGATTTTGTCAACTCGTTCGGATCGATAAATGTAACAGTTCCTCGTTCATTATTACTAACCCATTTCTCCCAGTTATCCACTATCAAGCTGTTATCGTTTTTCGCTTTTGCTTTTCTTAATGATTTTTGGAGGAGTGCGCCCATTCCTTTAGGACTTATGTGTTTCATTCCCTTAGCCTCGAATTTCTTTGTGAGATAATCTCTTCTTTTACCCAATTTCGTCGAAACTCCTTCAAGCTGTTCTGGATGAACCACTCCATCTACTATGCTGACTTTTACTTTACCCGGTTTATCAAGATTTCTGTATGGAGAGTTCGATTCGGAATTCACGAAGGCGTCATTCTGTGGTTTGCCATCTGCTGAGGTGTAGTACTTGTTTGCATTCATAGCGGAAATATTGTCATCGAAACTCTGGTCGGATTCTATAACCAATTCCGGCTTTTCCATCTCTTCGCAGATATCCTTTAGTTTTTCAGGCGAAAAGGTCATCAACTGCTCCACTATCTGCTCGTAAGTCGGGATTTTGCTGGCTTTCATTTCTTTAGCGGTTTCTACAGCCTCTACATAATTTTCCTCACTCATCATTTCTTTGAGCTTGGCTGTTTCGGGTTCTGATAAATTCAGGCCGTCGATAAAAGTTTCATATTTTGATCTGGATCCTTCATTAGCTTGAGCCTGCTGTAGATAGGTTTGCTGATCAACTGCGACTGTAGCTACCTCAGCTGAGTTTTGCTGGTCAACGGCTTTCGGTGTCCATATTTGATTGTCAGGTAATCCATTCGCCCTAGCAAGCTCTGCCCTAATACCATGCAGGCATGGAGGGATGAGATCGGCCATTCCGTGTCCTTCTCGTCTCGAAGTGGCATCGTTAATAATTGTCTGAGCCTCATCAATATAATTTCTTTCCGAATCTGGTTTCATAATAAATCAGTATTAAACTATAAAAAGGTTTTTTATTTTACTGCAGATTTGGGCTTTGTCAATTCTTCCACCAATTTGCCCTACAATCCCAAAGCCATCTTTCAACGCGAGCGTAAGGCCATTGCTAGCCAATATTTTCTGTGGATGGCGTCGGCTTCGGACTTGCGCCGGATTCCCGGGTCAGATCAGGCTGGTTTGTCGATATTTGCGATAAAGTCTGTCGGCTTCGGTCGGAATTTCGGTGATTCCGTTGTGCGCGAATTCGTGATGGATTTTGCAGAGAGAAATTATTGATTCATGATTTTTTGTTTGGAAGAACCTTTGCTGATGATGAAATATCTGAGCGGGATTTTGGCAATTTGGGTGTGCGCAACCGCCGTTGGTTTGTGCAAGGATGAGGCGTTTTTTGGCTATCGGGATATATCGACTTGCAGGCGCGAAACGAGCGAAGCGAGTGGAGCGCGTGGCTGTGTCATTCCCGCGCAGGCGGGAATCTATGGAATTCGTGGCACTGAACTGGGGTAGATTCCCGCCTTCGCGGGAATGACAGGTCAAGTTTGAAGGACAGCGTTTATTTTCCCCGGGGATTTCCTGCTTCTTTTTGGCTTGTGTCTGCGGTTTTACATTTTTACCCATCACAACTTTTGGCTCCTTCCCCTCACTCATTTCCTCCCACTTCTTAAGCATCCTCCTCATCGCCTCTTTATTACTCAATTCACTCCCAAATTTCCCCAGATTTTTCTTCAGTTTCAAAAACATTTTCATCATTTCCTCGTCCATTTCGATCTGCCAAGTCGTCTGGATTTTCCCAGTGATTTTTCCACGAAGCTCTTTGCTCAGTTGTTGCAAAGCCGGTTTGCTCATGTTTGTAATCTTATCCACAAACATTTTTTCGGTTTCCGGAGTCGCGAGATTAGCGATGATCGCAACTTTGTGAACACCACGCGTCTCGATGGCCTTCTGCAAAAGCGGCTTGTTTTCGAGCTTTTTCTCAAGTTTCAAAGATTTTTCGACTGTGGAATGAGAAAGCCCTGCGAGTTTTCCGGCGTATTCGTAGATGGTTGCGAATCCGTGCTTTTCGTAGATTTTTCGTTTGTAAATTTGCGGCAGAAGAGCGAGAAGTTTGTATGTTATTTTGTTGCGTTCGCGACCGAGGAGGAGGAATTGTTTGTGAAGATCGGCGGTATTCAGAAAAGCGGTGGGTTTTGTTTTGCAACTCATGGTAGAAGAAATTTCAGTGATTGGGATTTTTGAATTTTCCATATTTTTTTTGTTAAACTTTGTACCAAAACCACATCAAAAATCTTCGAAATTTTCAATCAAAAAATGGCTTGCTTATGCTAAAAGAACACGCTTTCAGGAGACGAGGAAAGAGTGAGGAATTTGAAGGGGAATTTTGATTTAAATTTTTGTTTTGGTTGGGTTATCGGAGGGTCTGGTGAAAAAGTTTATGGAATTTTTGACAGAGGCGTTGTGGGCGAAAAGCATGAAGAAATTTTGGAACGGAAATTTGTCGTCAAGTTGATTTTTGGGATGGAGTGATAGCGGGAGTGGAATCTAGGTTGTCATCCCCGATTTAGTCGGGAATCTATAAACGGCATGTTTCACGAATAACATAGATTCCCGCCTTCCGCCACGGCGGACAGATCGCGGGAATGACACAAAGAAGGCCGCGGGGATGACAGATTAAGGGTGAATGACAACGATTATTTTCCCCGGGGATTTCCTTTGGATTTTTGGCTTGCTTCTGCGGTTTTATATTTTTTGCCATCATGGAGGCAGCTCCCTCCCTGCCGCCCGCTTGGTTCGCCTTGCCTAACTCCCCCACAATCTTTACAATTGGACCATGAAAAAAGGTACATTCATTACGCTCTACGGCATCAATAACATCGGCAAGACCACTCATTCAAAGCTTTTGTGTAAGCGCTTAGAAGAAAATGGCTACAAAACTCATTATTTGAAATATCCCGTTTACGATATCGAGCCGACTGGTCCATTTTTAAACAAAACTTTGCGCAATCCCGAGGGTCAAAAAATCACCGAAGACGAACTACAACTTTGGTTTGTGATGAATAGGTATCAATTTGAGCCGGAATTAAAACAACTGATTGAAGAAGGATATATCGTCGTAGCTGAGGATTATTCTTGGACGGGAATCGCTTGGGGAATGGCTAAAGGTCTCTCCGAAGAATGGCTCATTAGCGCAAACAGTCATTTATTAAAAGAAGATTTCTCAATTTTGATCGAAGGAGAAAGGGCTTTATCCGCAAAAGAAAAAACGCATGTTCACGAGCAAAACGACGCCTTGGTCGAAAAATGCAAAAAAGTGCATGAGTATTTGGCGGAGAAAAACAAATGGGCAAGAGTCACATTGCAACCTGAAATGAAAGATACCGCGACCTTGATTTTTAAAGTTGTTGACGAGTTTTTGAAGGAACGATATAGTTAAAGCGCTTTCCGCACCATGGAAAGTTTTTATTTTCTATTCATAACACTATGGCTCTTCTAGACGGGAAAAAGGTTTCGGAGGAGATTCTTGCCAAACTGGAGTTTGAGGTAAACAGAATGAAGCTTGATCATATTTTGCCAAAACTCGCGGTGATTTTGGTCGGAAAAGATCCCGCTTCTCTTTCTTATATAAGCAGAAAACAACAAGCCTGCTCAAAAACCGGGATAGAATGGGTTCAATTTGATTATGAAACT
>JAQVVS010000067.1 GCA_028698865.1 Candidatus Altimarinota bacterium
TGAAATTTTGTTGCTCGAGCTGGGAGTCGATAAACCCGGCGATATGGATTTTTTGACTTCTGTTGTAAGGCCGGATATTTCTATTATGACAAATATTTTTCCTGTGCATATGGAGGCTGGACAGTTTGATGATTTGCAGGCGATTTTTGATGAAAAGAGAAAAATTGTGGATAATATGAAAGAGGATGGTGTTGCCGTTTTAAACATAGACAATCCGTTTTTGGCTATGTTCGCGCAAAAAAGAGGAAAGAAAAATACCGTCACTTACGGGAAAGAAAAGGAGGCTATGTTTAGAGCAACTTCTTTGAATCTTTCCGAGGAAGGCGTTTCTTTTATTTTGCACCTTGGGGAAAACGAAAAATACGAAGTGAGTTCGAAGGTTTTGGGGGAGTTTCAACTGTACGTGCTTTTGCCGGCGATAATTTGCGGAAAGCTTTTTGGAATGACTATAGAGGAGTCCGTTGGGGCTTTGCAGAGATACGAGTTGCCTCCCGGCAGAATGAGTGTAATTCCTGCAATCAATGATGCCATAATTTTGGATAGTTCTTATAATTCTTCTCCCGAACCTTTGAAGGAAGCGCTGAAGGTTTTGCTTGAAATCGGGGCTAAAAAGAGAAAGATTGCGGTTTTGGGAAATATGAATGAGCTCGGAGCAAACGCAAAAGATTTGCACGAAAAAATAGGAGAAATTATTCCTCAATGTGCTGATGTTTTGATTACCGTTGGGGATGAGGCGAAGGATTTTGCGCTGAAGGCTAAGGAAAATGGAATGGAGGAGTCCGAGGTTCATTCTTTTGATTCCGCCCTTGATGCGGCGGAATTTTTTAAAGATAAAGTCCGAAAAAACGATCTTATTTTGGTAAAAGGCTCTCAAAATAAAGTTCGCTTGGAAAAGTTTATAAAGGAAATCATGGCTCATCCCGAAGACGCAGAAAAATTACTTGTTCGCCAAGAAAAAGTGTGGAAAGATATAGTCTAATTTATGAAGTACAATTGGTCGATAATTGGGCATGAAAAACAGCTTTTACGGATTGAAAAAGACATTGAATCTGGAAATTTGTCGCACGCTTATTTATTGGTCGGATCAAACAGTATCGGAAAGCACACTGTGGCGAAAAAGATGGCCGGAATTTTGCAGTGCGAAAATAATTTTTGCCACGAATGCGCCACTTGTATCCAAGTCCAAAAAGGAAGTCATATAGACACAATCGAGCTGAATGACGACGGGGAGTCTATAAAAATCGAGACTGTTCGCGAGCTTACTGACAGACTTTCCATGACCAGACAAGCGAAATACAAAATCGTTTTAATTCAAAGTCTTGAGCGGATGCCTACGGCTGCGGCGAATAGCTTTTTGAAGATTTTGGAAGAGCCGCCGGAAAGGACTATTTTTATTCTTACTACAAATGACATTATGCTTTTGTTGCCTACGATAGTTTCACGGGTGCGAACTGTGAAATTTAGCCCGGTTTCGGCTTCGTATTTAACAAAAAAATTACAGGAACTTTATCCAAATCAGCCCGCTGAAGTCATAAATGATGTTAGTTTGTTTTCTCTGGGAAGAACTGGAAAGGCTATTCATCTGATGGAAAATCCTAGTGCTCTGGCGGATTATGTAAAAATTTATCGCGATGTACAAAATTTTCTAAATTCCAAAAATATCGTTGATAGATTCGCTTATGTTGAAAGTTTTTCTTTGGAGCCTAAAAAGATAGATGGTTTTTTTAATATTTTGAAGCATGTTTTGAGAAGCAAGGCTTTGGAGGGAGATAAAAATTCGACAAAATACATAAATAACCTTTCAAAAATAAACGAGGCTGGTATTCTCTTAAAGAAAAATGTTAATACTAGATTGGTTCTGGAAAATTTAATGTTATCTTTATGAGTAAAATTACGGTTGTCGGCGTGGATTGTAGCTTTTCGGGAATGCTTTTGGAGGTTCCTTTTGTTGAAATTTATAATAAATATTCTCCTGGTGATAAAATTATTTTCAAGGATGAGGAGGATAAAGAAGAATTTGGAGTTGTGAGATATTTGGATAGAGAGATTTCCGATCCCGAAAAAGTTTTGAAAAATTCCAAGATTTTGAGAAGGCTCACTCCAAATGATGAACAAAAAATAGAAAATCATTTCGAGCAGGCAAAAGGAGCTTTGGATGAATGCATCAAGCTTATCGCTAAGTACGAGCTAAGTATGCAGGCTTTTAGGGCGAGTTATTCTTTTGATGGGAGTAAGGTTCATTTTATGTTTGTTTCCGATGACAGGGTTGATTTCCGAGAGCTCGTGAAAGATTTGGCTAAAATTTTAAAGAAACAAATTTATTTGCGACAGGTCGGGCCTCGAGACAAGGCAAAATTTGTTGGTGGATATGGAAAATGTGGGCGCAAACTTTGTTGTAATTCGTTTTTGAACAGGTTGGAAAGTATAAATATGGAAATGGTGCGCGATCAAGCGCTGGAAGGAAAGGGAAGCCCGAAACTTTCCGGAGCTTGCGGGAAACTTTTGTGCTGTTTGAAATACGAAGTTGAGACTTATCGAGAGCTTAAAAAGGGGCTTCCCTCCATAGGGAGCATCGTTCGTTTGAAAAAATCTTTTTTTACTTCTGGGCCTTCGGCGGACGTGATCGGGCTTGATATTTTAAATCGAAAATTGAAGGTGAGGACCGAGGAAGGAGAAATTGCGGTTATCGATTTTTCCGAAGTGGATAAGGTTTTGAAAGAAAACTCTTTTTCCGATAATTTTTCCGGAGAAAGAGCGAATTAAAATTTAATTTATTTTCCCATGTGGACTTATTTTATTTTATTTCTCGGAATTACGGCTTTGCTGGCCGTTTTTTTCAGAAGAGCAATCCTTTTTTATTTTAAAAATTCTAGATTGGCGGCGGACGCGGCTAACTCTGCTGAGAAAATCGCCGAGGAATCGGAAAATTTAAAGACCGATTCGGACATTGATGAAAAAATTCTTCCTGAAAAAAAATCAAAAGGAAATAAATTTAAAATTGCAAATTTGCTTGCGGAAGCTGATGTGTTGTTGAAAAAAGGGGATGAAGAAGATACTTTAAAAGTTCTTATACAAGCCCTTTCTATTGACAATAATCACTTGGAAACTTTGCAGAAATTGGCGATGCTTTATTTGCAAAAACAAATGCTTGGGGCGGCCTCAGCTCTTTTTAAACAACTGGCCGAGCTTACTGATGATCCCGTCCACTACAGCCATTTGGGTCTTTCTTTGTATCAACAAAGTTGCTTGGAGGAAGCGCGTGACGCTTATCAAAAATCCGTTGAATTGGATCCATCCAGACCTCAAAGGTTCGTGAGTTTGGCGCAAGTTTACAGGTCTCTAGACCAACCTCAAAATGCCGTAATCGCTTTAAGTAAAGCCATTGAACTGGATCAAGAAAATATGGATTTTCTTTTGTTGATGGCGGCCGTTCATTCCGATTTGGAAAAAATCGATGATGCCAGAAGTTTCCTTAAAACGGTTTTGGAAAAAGATCCTGAACACCAAGAGGCGTTGAGTTTGCTAAAAAAACTTTCCAAAGAATCTGCTGATTCCGATTCTAAAGAAAATTAATTTGTGTAAAAGCTCAGTTCCCTGTTCCAACCAATACTTTCGCCGGCATCGTTCTATATTTTGAAACTATTTCTTCTTTTTTCTGTTCTCCGTTCGGCATGGTCAAATACCTGTACCAAAGTGCGTTAAAGCCAATGTGCGCATTTTCAATTTTCTTTTGAATTCCAATCGGGAGCGTTTCCACTTCTTGGTAAACCACTTCCGAAGGGTGAGTTTTGTTTGAAATGTAAGGGCCTTCCATTTCTACCGTTATTGAATCTTTTGTTCCATATAAAACTATGTAGATTTCGTGTTTGTTTTTTGTATACGCCTGCATCAAAAGATCTCCTTCCGTATCGTTCACAAACTTCAAGTCCGCGCCTCCGATGTACACCGTGGCGTCGAGTCCGTGCCCAAGAACTTGTGAATAGTAAGCTACGGCGTACGAATGTTGGTGTCTTTCTGCGATCGGCAATCCTGCAAAAAGCGCCGCTCTATAAACGGTTGTGGAGACTTGGCAAAGGCCGCCGCCAAATTCCGGGATAGTTCCTTCCGGCTTTATCACGAGCTCCATCAAATACCCCGTTGCTCCGTTGACTGCTCCTATATTTTTGTTGAATGAAAATGTTTCTCCTTTTTTTATAATGGTGCCGTTCAGTTTTTTCGCTCCGACTTCGATGTTGTATATTCGGTTTAACGGGGATCCGTAAAAGGTAGTGTGTCCGACCGCCACTATTTCTTTTATTCCAAGGTCTTCGATTTCTTTTGAAACTGTGATTGTTGGCTCTATTTCTTGTACCGGAATTGGTACTGTGCTTATTTTTTTATCTATGGCTAATTCTATAGCTGTTTTAAAGAAATTTCTTTTGATCTGTTTTCCATTATCTCCTCTGCCTTCTATGATTACTTGACCTTCTTCGTTTTTGTATATCTTTACATTTTCCACCGGCGAGTCTAGGTATTGTGACATTTTTGCGTCGATGAATTCGTTTAATTTTTCTTGGTCGATTTCTATCTTCACATATGTTTTTGTGGAAAAGGCCGGAGATTTTATTGCCGGAAATCCTTCTATTACTAGGCTTGTATTTGTGGGTTCGAATGTGATTTTTTGTTTTGTTGAAAATTTTACCCAATCCAAATGATTTATCAGCGACAGAGTCCATTTATTTCTGTATTGAGGGTGCTCTAGCGCCATTCTATGCTTAATGGCGTCCAAAATTGCCGGTCTTTGCCTTTCGAGTTCCGCGGTTGTCAGAATGGGGATAGCTTTTATCAATTCTATTTCGATTTTTTCTTTTTTTAATTCGCCGAGCGTTTCTTTTAGCGCTTTAGTAAGTGCTTCTTTGTTTATATCCATTCCCTCTTTGCTTTCCGTCACTTGAAGTCTCCATTGTTTGTCGAATTCATACCGCGCATTTATAGGCTGGATTTTTTCCAAGTCGAATTCTTTTGTTAATGTTTCTATTAATACTTCTTGGTTTATAAATATTTTTAGGGGCGTTTTTATTTTTTCGCTTGGCGTTTTTATGTACTTGGTTATTTTCGCGAGTTTTTTATTTTCTTCATTCGCTTTTTCTAATGTTTGATCTACTAAAAAAGTTATGCCGAGGGCGGTTGCATCGAGTTTTTTTCCTGTTCCATCTAGGCTTATTAAAATTTGCGTTTCGTTGTATTTTTCAATTTCTTTTTCCAGTAATTTTTGCGCTCCCGAATGGGTTTTTCCGGAAACGTTTATCCCTCCAATTTCCGTTCCCAAAACAAATCTTTCATACAAAAAACTTTGTATTAAAAATGCGAATGTTATTATCGCTATACACATGAAAGCCACCAAGATTGCTACGTCCACAAATCTTGTTAGCAGTGATTTATCGGCGCTATGCTCCTTTTCTTCTTTCATTTATTTTTTGTATTCTTCCATTTCATTCGGAATCTTTTTTATTTCGGAATTTAGGGATTTTTCTTTTCTTCTGAAGATTCCCAGAAATTTTTTAAATATTTTTTTTGGCTCTGGATTCAATTCTTCTGCATTTTCTTCCTTTTTTTGCGCTTTTACTGATGCCCCAACCACGGATCCGATTGCTCCACCTATTATCGCTCCCATCAAAATTTTGTCCCAGACCCTTTTCTTTTTTTTATTATTTTCTTCTTCCATATTAGTTTTTTATTGAGCTATTTCGGTGTGTCTTGTCTTTCTTATTATATTCACTTTTATCTTTCCCGGATATGTGACGTCCGCTTCTATTTTTTTTGCTATGTCGCCGGCCAAAGATAACATTTTTTCATCTCCGATCGTTTCTGGATCAACCAGCACTCTCACTTCCCTTCCGGCTGATATTGCGAATGAGTTTTTTACTCCTTCAAAGGATTTCGCCGTCTTCTCTAGAGCCTCGAGTCTTTCAATGTATTTACTTATAGATTCTTGTCTTGCTCCCGGCCTTCCGGCAGAAATCGCGT
>JAQVVS010000068.1 GCA_028698865.1 Candidatus Altimarinota bacterium
TAGGTACAAAAATGAGAGAATTTCATAATAGAAATTTTAGAATAGGGGATAGCGAATATCTGGTTATTGAAGCTTGCGAATACAAAAGATCTTTCCTGAATTTTACTCCAACAATTTTAGTAGTGACGAATATCGAGGCGGATCACCTAGACTACTACAAAGATTTAAAAGACTACCAAAGTGCCTTCATCGATCTGGCAAAAAAACTCCCCAAAACAGGATTTTTGGTTATAAATTCGGAAGATTTTAACAGCCTCATTCTAGAAAAACACACAAAAGCCACGACCGTAAAACTGAATAAAAAATTTGAACAAGGCGTAGACGTAAAGCCAGGCGTACCAGGAAAATTCAACATAAAAAATGGCGAGATAGCCGCCTTGACATGCTCGTTACTAAACATTCCGAACAAAAAAATAGAACAATCTCTAGCAGGATTTAAAGGAACTTGGCGGAGGATGGAGATTAAGCGAAAAAAGCTCGGAAAAACTATTTTCATGGATGACTACGCTCACCATCCCACTGAAATCAAAATCACTCTCGAAGCCATTCGCGAAAAATACCCGAAAGCAAAAATTCTCTGTATTTATCAACCTCACCAATACAGCCGTACCAGATTTTTTCTGAAAGGGTTTGGCAAATCTTTCACGGATGTGGATGAAGTTATCATTCCGAATATTTACAAAGTCCGCGACAGCGAAGAAGAAACGCAAAAAGTTTCCACTGATTCACTTGTAGCGGAAATAAAAAAACATCATCCCCACGCAAAAAATGGCCAAGGTCTAAAAAGCACCGCAAAATTCATAAAAGAAAAACATTCCAAATACGACCTAATCATTACAATGGGAGCAGGGGATATCGACAAGATTTACAAGATGTTTTAGCGTGAGCCCATCAAGCCTCTTTCTTTCCAAATCCCAACTTGTTTTTGCCACATAGGCTTATAAACTTCTTTTGGCATAATTCCGCTCGTGATAACGCTCTCTGAGTATATTTTATATTTACCTGATTTATCAGGATAACAGGCAAGCCTATACAATACCCTCGGCATATTAAAATAAGGAACCATTGATTCCGCAATAGCTTTTGCCACTTCCGGACTCATCCCCATACCAAGCTCTTTAGATCTTTCCATTAAAAACTCAGCTCCCTGTACGGAATTAAATGTCTTAATAGTCATTATTAATTTTTCAATTCTAGCGTCTGCCGGCATACATCCAGCAATAATTTCGGACTGCTCTACTCCAGTATACTGAGCGCCTCCTCCAGAAATTATAACTTTTGAATACCTTCTCAAAAGCTCGTCAATCAAAGCTCTCAAGTTATCATCTGTTTCTTTGTTTGCAAGAACAAGCCCCTCGTCAAGAATAATCCCTTTAGGCTCAGTCATCCAATCCGGTCTATTATAAACATTAGCAACCATGTCATTCACACATCCAGATATATCTGAACACCCAGGTTCTCTTAAAGGAGAATGCTTCTTCAGCTGTTGCAAATCGTAATAATCAAAACTATCAGATTCCCGTATGCGGTGCGACAAATGAGTTTTTCCAGAAGCTGACACTCCTCCAATAATTAACAAATTACTTTCAGAACGCACAAAATCCCTAACAGCTCGCACCTCATCTTTTCGATAATCTTCCAATCCATAATCATCTGGATCCGCATCCTCTGGATAAAAAATTGTTTTAGAAACAGTCGTTTGATAATAAGGCTTAACATCTTCAGTCATAAACAAAATTACAGGAGATTAATTTACCACGCCCTAAGCCTTCTTCCAAATTGTTCCATTCGCAGTGTCTTCTAGCACAATTCCTCTTTTCAATAATTCATCACGGATTTCATCGGACTTTTTGAAATCTTTACTTTCGCGAGCTTCTTCGCGCTGAGAAATCAAGGATTCAATATCATCACTAATTTCAAATTTCTCTCTCGGATAAATAAATCCAAAAAAATTATCCAACCTTTTCAGTTGATCCAAAACAAATTCTTTATCAAAATTTACAGAACGATCATCAAGGAGAGGATTTATAGAATTCATCACCGTAAAAATAGTCCCTAACGCCCCAGATGTATCGAAATCATTATCCATTGATTTATTAACTTCATTTCCAAACTCAATCCTCAAAGGGTCCATTTCAGAAACAGAGTTGTAATCTTCAAGCCTCCTCACAAACCCATGAATTCTCTCCAGCCCAGCCTTCGCCTGCTCAAGCAACTGATCCGAAAAATTAATCGGATTCCTGTAATGTGTTTGCAAAAACATAAACCTCACAACCTGCGGATCATACTTCGCAAAAATATCTTCCAAAGTAAAAAAGTTCCCAAGACTCTTGCTCATTTTCTCATTATTCACCTGAATAAAACCGTTATGCATCCAGTATTTCGCAAAAGAATCTTTTCCAAAAGCTCCGCAAGACTGCGCAATTTCACACTCATGATGAGGAAATTTCAAATCCAAACCTCCACCATGAATATCAAATTTTTCGCCAAAAACTTTCCAAGTCATCGCACTACATTCTATATGCCAACCCGGACGACCTTCGCCCCAAGGACTTTCCCACGCAGGCTCTCCTTCTTTTTTAAACTTCCACAAAACAAAATCATAAGGATTTTTCTTTTTATCATTCACATCAATCCTTGCACCCATTTTCAAATCTTCCAATTTCTGCCCAGACAATTTCCCATAATCCGGAAACTTTGAAACATCATAATAAACTCCATCCTCCAAAACATAAGTAAACCCACCTTTCTCCAAATCCTTAATCAATTCAATAATTTCCTTCACGTGTTTAGTAGCCTTCGGTTGAAAATTTGGCTTTTTCACGCCAAGAGCCTCATAATCTCTCTCGTAAATCGGGATAACCTTGTCAGCCAATTCTTCCACGGAAATCCCTTCCTCCTTCGCCCTATTTATCATTTTGTCATCAATATCAGTATAGTTCGAAACAAAAATCACATTTTCCTCCCCATATTTATATTCAAAATACCTTCGAACAACATCAAAAGAAACAGCGCTCCTCCCATGCCCCAAGTGAGCCTTATCATAAACCGTCGGCCCGCAAACATACATCTTTACTTTTCCTTCTTCCAAAGGCTCAAATTCAACTGTCTCCTTAAGCCGAGAATCATAAATCTTCATTAACTTTAAATTTTAGCAAGTAAAATAATAACAAGCCTTGAAAGCAAATCTATCCCAATCAACGCAATCAAAGGAGATAAATCGATCATTCCTATTTTATGCGGAAGCTTTTTCGCAATATTCAAAATCGGATCAGTCGCGTCTTTCAAAAAAAGAGAAATTCTGCCCTGCACTGGTCGCCCCATTGAAAACCAAGACATGATTATCCTAGCTATAAGCGCATAAGTGACGACATCTCTAAAAATCACAACAAAATTTGCAGTAAAATTTATAAATTGAATCTTGGACATAGGAAATTGTTAAATCAGCAACGCCGAAATATTAACAATTAAACTTTTCTACGTCTAGCGGTTTCACTGTAAAAAATTCCACCGAGCGCGGAAACGAGCACCAGCCAAAGAAGTTCAGGGCCGGCTTCACTCGGATCTTCTTCCATTTCATCAAAAGCATCTTCTCCTCCAATTCCAAAATCGATTTCAACATCCTCCACCTCCACAATCAAAGGATTTGGAGTGGCGGAAACTATATTACTCAAGTAAGGACTTGTATTTCCCTTGCTATCAACAGCAACGACCGCAAAATAATACTCCTTTCCATTTTCCAAATTCGGAACATACCAAGTGGTTGCATTTGTAAAAGTATCTATAGCCATAGTCATTTCAAGAGGCGCGCTCCCGACATACACACGATAATGGGGGATAGGATTTGTGGACGCAGAAACAGGACTCCAATTCAAAATAACCCTCTTGTCTTCTGAAGTAGCGACAAGCCCGGCTACATCAGGAACTACAACAGTTTCGGGAATAAGACTTCCCTTTACAGTCAAAAATCCTTTATTATCAATCCTTGATTCATTCCCAAGCTCATCTTTGAGAACAAAAACTAAAGGATAATCTCCAAATTCCAAAGGAGCTTGAAACTGAACCTTGTAACCTCCGGCAGGATCAACCGCCAATTCATAGATGTTATTTGCAAGTTGCAAAGAAGCTTTTGAAAGCTTTGCGTTTGCCGAAATTTGAACAGTTACCAAAGTCCCTGCATCTACTATGCTCGAAGGAGTGAGTATTACATTTGTCAAGGAAACTCCGGTAGTGGAAATATTTACTTCAGCCACATTACTGGTAAACAATATAGTTCCAATATCATTTACTTCGACAACGGAAAACCGATGAAGGCCATCAGCAAGCAGTCCGGTAGTGTAAGAAAAATTTCCATTTATATCAGCAACCAATGAAGTTAATTCGATTTGCCCATCAAAAATCTTTAACTTTGCTCCAGGAGAAGCTGTTCCCGAAACAACATGAACATTATTTCCATAAGAACCAGATATGGGGCTCACCATCACAACACCTCCCTGAGCCGATCCTCCTCCTCCAACCACAAAAATAAACTGTCCGTAAATGGAAGGATTTGTTATATCCTGAGCTCTCAATTGATAAGAGCCGGGTTGTAAAAAGCCAAGAGCAACACTAAATGTATGAGACCCAAGATCTTCCGGAATAAAAGCATAATCCCCGGGAAGAGTAACATAAGAAGAATTCCCACTTTCCACGGAAAACCTCGTAATTCCGCTATAATTCATGACGACTTGATCATTCGCATCATAAGCCGTTAGCTTAAAACTAATGCTTTCTCCAGGATTTATAATCATCGGAACTTCCTCAAAACTCAAATGATCCACTACTCCAGATGAATTTCCAGAAGAAGCATATGCATAATTGCTTGGAATATTGTTTGAAATTATATAACTGGAATCATCAAAATAAGCGACCCGAGCCTTTCCATTCAAAACAAAATCAGCAGTGGAATCATAAGCAGTGTAAACCGTAGCTCCGACTTTTCTGGAAATAACAGTAAACTCAATCTGACCATTTTCATCTGTGACGGTGGAAGATGAAGAAATAACCTCATTATCGGAACCGCTCGAAATGAGTTTCACGACATGCCCAGCTATAGGATTTTCGTAATCATCAAGAATTGTAACCATTATTGAGGCCGTTCCATCAAGAGAACTCACCACTTGATCAGAAGGAGTTATTTTAGAATTTGTTTGGGAAGCTGACCCGGCTAAAACGACAAAATTAGTATAATCATCGCTTAACGAACTTCCGTTAACTTTTGTTCTTATAGTGTAAAGACCGGCAGTCTTTGTGTTTTCTCCGGAAACCATAACTTTAGCGATTCCGGAAGAATCCGCAACGCTTGAAAAACTCACAGCCGAGCCGTCAGGCTTTCCAACTTCAAAAACCACATTCGCATTCGGAGCAGTTTTTGAAGAAGTGATAATAGTAGAAGATCCAGCGATAGTATCCATTCCGTTAGCCAAAACAGGCAAAGCGGGAGAATTCGTAGCCAAAGAAGTCGCTGAAAAAATTCCTCCAACCACAACCGATAAAACCATTAATATCTTCCAAAATTTACTCATTTCTTAAACTTTTTATTTTTAAATCTCTACATGATACACCAAAAACCGACTTTTAACAATCCCGGGCGACCACAACGAAAAGATCTGTCAACAACAATTAAAACATAGAAAAAAAATTGAATTTCTGCTAAAATCACCCGCGACTTAACAAACCAAACATAATGAAAAAATTATTAATAGCTTTTATAGCACTCCTTAGCATCTCTCAAGTATCGATATGCTTCGCGGAAACAAATTACATCCAAGCGGTTATTTCCGGCGATGAAGCAGTGGAATTACAAAAAAGCACCATTTTTGACGCCTCCCAATCATTCATTTCAAATCCGGATAGCACACCAGTATACAAATGGGATTTCGGCGACGGAAACAGCAACGAAGGCGTTGAAGTTCTGCACCTATACAAAAATCCGGGGAAGTACGAAGTGACTCTCACC
>JAQVVS010000069.1 GCA_028698865.1 Candidatus Altimarinota bacterium
GGCTTGAAGGACTTGTTGATATGGCTGGAGAAGGAGAATTGATCGAAGAAGAACTTCTTCCTGAAGAAGTTGTTTTGGAAGAGGGAGAGGCTGAGGGAGAGGCTGAGGGAGAGGCTGAGGCTGAGGGAGAGGCTGAGGCTGAGGCTGAGGGAGAAGCTGAAGTAGAAGTTGAGGCTGAAGCAGCAGTTGCTGAAGAAGTTTAAGAGTTTTAGTTTTTAGTTTTTTTAAGAGGAACCCGCCACAGGCGGGTTCCTCTTTTTATTTTCCCTTTATACAGTTATTATGGTTTTCGATAAGATTTTTTTTATTCCCATGAAAGTAGCAATAGTACATGATTTTTTATTAAAGCTCGGTGGCGCCGAAAGAGTCGTCAAGACTTTTGCAGATATGTATCCGCAAGCGCCCATATATACTTTACTTTACGATGAAGAAAAAGTCGGAAAAGTTTTTCCCAAAGAGAGAATCAAAACTTCTTTTTTACAAGATTATCCGAATTTCATTAGAAAGAGATATCGCTATCTCATGCCGAGAATGCCAAAAGCTATGGAAGAACTGAATTTCGAAGGATTTGATTTGGTGATAAGCTCAAACACCGCGTTCAGCCATGGGCTTATCACTCCTTTAAACACAAAACATGTTTGTTATTGCCACTCCCCTATGCGCTACGCCTGGGATTGGACAAATGAATATCGTGAAGAAAACAACATCAAAGGATTTCGCAAATTTTTGTACACTCCGATTTTGAAAAAACTTCGAGAATGGGATCAAGTCGCTGCAGATAGGCCGGATTTGTACATCGCAAATTCTGAAAATGTTCAAAAAAGAATCAAAAAGTATTACAAAAAAACATCCGTCGTCGTCTATCCTCCTGTTGAGACCGAAAAATTTTCCGCAGGAAAAGATCACGCCGGATATTTCCTTATAGTTTCGACATTGACTCCATACAAAAAAATCGACTTGGCAGTGCAATTATTCAATAAAATAGGCCGAAAACTCGTAATCATCGGAGACGGATCGCACAGAGAATATTTACAAAATATCGCCGCCGAAAATATTGAATTTTTGGGATTTAAAGACGATCAAACGGTTGTCGAATATATGAAAAATTGCCGAGCTCTTATTTTTCCTGGAGAAGAAGATTTCGGTATAACGCCCGTAGAAGCTATGGCTTGCGGAAAGCCCGTTTTGGCATACGCAAAAGGCGGATGTCTGGAAACTATTATCGAAGGAAAGACCGGAGAATTTTTCTACGCCCCTACCGTTGAATCTATGGAAGATGGCTTAGCACGGCTGATGTACAACGAAAAATTTTATAAACCGCGAAGTATTCGCATGCATTCTCAAGAATTTTCAAGGGAAATATTTGAAAAGAACTTTAAACAGGCTCTCAAGTTGTGCTAGTATTTCGTTCCAATAAGAATAATAAATGGAAACCGTTTCTTTGTATCGCAAGTACAGGCCTCATAATTTCGACAACTTGGTGGGTCAAGACTACATCAAAAACACTTTGGTGAACGCCTTGAAAACCGCAAGGGTTTCTCATGCTTATTTGTTTTCTGGCCCTCGAGGAACCGGAAAAACTTCCACCGCCAGACTTTTGGCGAAAGCTTTGAATTGCACAAATTTGCAAGACGGATTCGAACCTTGCAACGAATGTGACCTTTGCAACGACATAAATAGCGGAAGACTTATCGACCTGATAGAAATCGATGCCGCCTCAAACAGAGGAATTGACGAAGTGCGCGATTTAAAAGAGAAAATCGGGTTCTCCCCCACCAGAAGCAAATACAAAATTTATATAGTCGACGAAGTCCACATGATGACTAAAGAAGCTTTTAACGCTTTGTTAAAGACCTTGGAAGAACCGCCGGATCATGTTTATTTCATTCTCGCCACCACCGAAATTCACAAAATTCCAGAAACTATCATTTCCAGATGTCAGCGATTTGATTTTAAAAGAATAAATAAAAAAGCTCTCATGACGCGCTTGAGTTTTATCGCCCAAAAAGAAGGTATCCAAGCGCACGACGGAGCTCTGGAATTGATCAGCCGATATGTGAATGGCGGACTGAGGGACGCCATAGGTCTTTTGGAACAACTTACGATAGATAAAAAAATCGAACTTGATCATGTGCAAGAAGTTTTGGGTATCAGTAGCGGAAATTTGCTCGATCTTTTATTTGGCGCTCTTTTATCCAATGATGTGAAAACCGCTCTAAGCGCCGTAAATGAACTCCATACTCAAGGGAGTGATTTGAAGCAATTTACGAGCGAGTTTATCAATTTTCTAAGAGAAAAAATGTTGGAACATATTTTCGAGGATGAAATTGAAAAAGCTAATCGGTTGATTCAGATTATTGAAATATTGGAAGAATCCAAAGTGATGCAGGAATCCGATATCCCTCAACTGCCTTTGGAAATATCGGTTATAAAAATTACTGGAAATTATGTTCCTCAAGTTAGTCCCGACAGAGAACACCAACCTATAGTCGCCGCCGCTCAAAAAATCGCGGAAAGTTCATCCGTTTCAGAAAAAATTAAAAAAGAACCCGTTGAAGAAAAATCCAAAGATATTCCAGTCGAAAATAATTCTCAAGCTGTTCCTCTAACAATCAGCTATCTAAAGGAAAAATGGCCTAGAATAACGGAAAGAGTAAGGCGCCCGCCTCTCAGGATGTCCCTAAGAAGTGGATCCCCCCTCATCGTGGACGGAGTAAATATCACCATCGAATTCGACACTAAATTTCACAGAGACAAAGTGATGGAACATGACAACCGCGCAGAATTGGAAACAATAATCAAAGATATTTTTCAAAAATCCGTAAAAATATCCGCCGTTGTTAAAGACTTTGAAATTAAGCCGGTGGTTTCCGATGAAGCTCCCGTCAACGAAAGCAATAATGAAATAGCCGAAGATTTGACCGATCAAGCATTGGAGATATTCGGCGGAGAAGTGGTGGAAAACTAAATCATCTTTTTGAATGTTTCTTCATCTATTATTTTTATCCCGAGTTTTTCGGCTTCTTTCAATTTTGAACCTGGTGACTCCCCCGCTACAAGAAAATTTGTATCTTTTGTAATGGAAGAATGCACTTTCCCTCCGTTTTTCTTTATAAAGTCCTTCGCTTGATCTCGAGTCATGGAATTTAAGGTTCCAGTAATTACAAAACTTTTTCCACTCAAGTTCCCGGAAGATTTCAACTCATCCACCTCTATATCTATTCCAACTTTATAAAGTTTTTCCAAATATTTTTTATTGTCATTATTCCCAAACCATTCATATATGATCGACCCGGTTTTTTCACCCACCCCATCGATATTTTTTATATCTTCCAATTCAAAAGAAGAAATCGTTTCAGCCAAATCCAAAATCGTAAATTCAGCTTCCTCAAGCCCCTGCGAGTCATCTTTAAACATTGCTTGCTGGGAGGATGTTTTTACATGAGCAATTACAAATTTCGCAAAATCATAACTCCCCTGTTCTCCCAAAAATCTTATTCCCATCGCGTATAAAAACTTATCCAGCCTTATTTTTTTAGATTTTGCAATGTTTTCAATCAAGTTTGATGCTCTTTTTTCTTGGAATAAATCGAGTTTCAATAAATCTTCTTTTTTTATTCTGAAAATATCCGCGGGATCTTGGATCAACCCTTCATCTATCAACTGTATCACTAATTTATCTCCCAGCCCGTCGATATCGAAAGCTTTTTTTGAAACGAAATGAGCGAGATTTTCTCTTTTTATGGCGTGACAATTTTCATTTGAGCAACGATAAGCCGACTCACCTTCTTGCCTGATTATTTCGGCTTCGCATACAGGACAATTTTTCGGAAATTTAAAAGGAGTTTCTTTTCCGGAACGCATATCTTTCAAAACTTCAACGACTTCTGGAATTACATCTCCTGCCTTGTGAATTATGACAGTATCTCCTATTCTAACGTCTTTTTTAGCTATTTCGTCCTCATTGTGAAGAGTGGCCCTGGAAACCACGGATCCGGCCACCAAAGTGGGCTTCATGACAGCTACTGGAGTGATTGCCCCAGTTCTTCCGACTTGTAAAATTATATCCAAAATTTGCGTGGAAACTTTTTCCGCCGGAAATTTGTAAGCGATAGCGTATCTGGGAGCCTTTGCGGTAAATCCCATTTTTGTTTGCTGATCGAAATCATTTACTTTTATGACCACACCATCTATCTCATAAGGCAATTCTTTTCTTTTTTTGTTCCATTCTTCGCAAAATTCGACCACTTCTTTTATCGTTTTTACTTTTTTGTAGTGAGGGCAAATTTTAAGACCCAATTTTTTGAATGTTTGCAGAGCTTTTTCTTGTGAATTTATTCTTTCCGCCAAGCTGTTTTTATCTATGTGATAAAAAAACATGTCTAAATTTCTTTTTGAAACCATGCTCGGGTCCAGCTGTCTTATCGATCCCGCTGCGGCGTTTCGTGGGTTTGCGAATGGAGATAATCCTTTCGAGAGCTGATCTTTATTTATTTTTTCCAAGTTTTTCTTTGACATAAAAACTTCTCCTGAAACTTCAACATCCACTTCTTCATTCAATTTAAGCGGAATTGATTCTATTGTCTTTACATTGTGTGTAACATCTTCTCCTTCCGCTCCATTTCCTCTTGTCAAAGCTCTTTTCAAAACTCCTTTTTCGTATTGAATCGTTATGTTCAGTCCGTCTATTTTCAGCTCGCAAATAAATTCCACAGGACCTTTTACCAATTTTTTTATTCGTTCTTCCCACTCCATTATTTCTTGCTCATCAAACACATCGGAAAGACTTTTTTTTGGGCTGAGATGTTTTAAAGTTTGAAATTTTCCGGACAATACGCTCCCGACTCTTTGAGTGGGAGAATCTGGAGTAATAAATTTTGGGAATTTCGTTTCCAAATCAATCAATTCTCGCTTCAAAGAGTCCCTTACGGATTCATCCACTTCCGACTCATCCAAAACGAAATATTTGTAATTTAACTCATTGATTTTTTTGCGCAGTGTTTCTATACGATCCTTCGCAAATTGCTCTTCCATAATTGCTTTAAAGGTTGGTTTTGTGCTATAATATAGTAGTTTAATGCAAATGTATAATTAATTTTGATTATTGAAAAAATAAGCTATAATCAAAGCCGATGACCGATAATAACACACAAACAAACAGTTCGACTTCCACCTCAACGGCTACTACCACCGACGATATTGTTGTTGATAAAAACAAATCTCCCGAACAATACATGGCTGATGCGGCCGGCAAGTATATAATTCCCGGATTGGTAAGGGAAAAATTTCCGGATTTGGTGAAGCTTATATACGAAACCGAGTCCATGAATACAGAAGAGCGCGAGTATTGGATGCAAATTCTCCCGATTATGACCGAGGAGCAAATCGTTAAATTCAGAGATATTTTGGTCAATGAAAAGAACGAACTTTCCAAGCTTGACCAAGACTACCAAAATGAAATGGCTCGACTGAACAAAAATCGCCCTCAAGAAATTGACGAGGAAGCTTTGAAAGGGAAAATCACTCAAATTCAAGAAAAGGAGAAGGAACACGAACGATCCGAAAAAGAAGCGGAAGAAGAAATCCTCAAAAAGCTTGAAGAATTGTAAATCTTTATTCCAAAACCGGTTTAGCTATCACGATTAGCCTTTTTAGATTTGTACCAACAGGCGTACAAGTGATCAAAGTCAATCTCTCCTCAGGAGTTTGTTTCAAAATATCTATATCGCTAGGGAGCACTATTTTGGTCTCGGAGACTTCGTACATGTATTTTTCTTGATTGTGATAGATAGTTATTTTGTCGCCGATTTTCAATTGATGAAGCAGAGCAAAAACATCCTTGAATTTTCCGGAATCCCATGGAAAATATGAACTGTGTCCTGTTATCACCACATTCCCTTTTTGCCCAGGATAACTTGTTCCAGGATAGT
>JAQVVS010000070.1 GCA_028698865.1 Candidatus Altimarinota bacterium
ATTTTATTGAAAACCGGAGCGGCGATGTTGTATCCGTCCGCGCTGTAAGCCAATCCAGTCCCGTCCGTATTTCCCGCCCAAACAACTGTCGCAATGTCCGGCGTATACCCGATTGTCCAACAATCGCTTGGGGAAACGGATTTCCCGCCAGCCTCTTTTTTATTTTCTTTCGTGCTGGTACCGGTTTTTGCGGCATTTGTTTTTCCTGAAACAAAAAGTCTCGGACCGACTGATGCGTTTTGATCGGACAAAATACTGTTTATCAAATATGCAATTTGCGGATCCATAACTTCTTCGAATTCCTTTGGTCTTAATTCTTCTAGTATATCTCCGTTTGCATTTGTCACTTTCAATATTCCGTTAAATTCGGGCTTTTTTCCGTTGTTTGCAAATGTTGCGTAAGCTGAAAGCATTTGAATTGGAGGGATTTCTCCAGCTCCTAAAGCCAAAGGATATCCGTAGCTGTGTTCTTTTTTCAAATTTGTTATGCCTAGCGAAACCGCAAAATCTATTATCGGATTTTGTTGTTTTGCAAGAAAATAAGTTTTTATTGCTGGGATATTTCTTGATTTTCCGAGAGCCGTTCGCATACTTATTTGTCCAGACCATTTCCCGTCAAAATTCATTGGCTTGTCTGGGCCGATTTTTGTTGGAACATCATAAATTACGCTTCCCGGGCCGTATCCTTCCACGAATGCCAGTGCGTAAACAATCGGCTTGAATGAAGATCCCGGCTGCCTCGGTCGGAGAAGGACGTTTACATTTCCATCAATTTCTTCATTGAAATAATCTTTTGATCCCACCATTGCCAAAATTTCACCCGTTTTTACATTCACAGTCATTGCCGCTATATTGTTTGTTCCATGGCTTTTTTCGCTTATTTCTCCCTGTTCTTTTATTGCTTGCTCGGCTATGAATTGGACATCTGGATCCAAAGTTGTGTAAACTTTTAAGCCTCCTCGTTCCGCCATGTCTTTTCCGTATTTGTTTTCGAGAATTTGCTTAATGTAGAATACAAAATGAGGAGCTTTTATGGATTCTCGATGCTTTGTGAAGGTGGCGACTTGTAGTTTGTTTAGGGCGTCTTGCCTTTCTTCTGTTGTGATTTTTCCCAGCTCAAACATTCTTCTCAAAACCAAATCGGTTCTTCCTTGAATATATATTTTTTTATCTGGTGAAATGCTTACGCGTTGACCGATAAGTCCGCGAATATATTCTTCCGTTTTTAGATCGGATTCGTCATTGATTTTGCGGTAAATAAGTTCTTCTTCCGAAAATTCTTTCAAAAGATGTGAATATTTATTTTCTCCGTAAGGATTTAGCCTACTCGGAGCTTGCGGAAGGGAAGCCAAAATTGCACTTTCTTCCAGAGTTAAATCTTTTGCGCTTTTCCCAAAATATATTTCAGCCGCTTTTTCGCATCCATAAGCGTTATTTCCGTATGGGATCCTGTTTAAATAAAGTTCCAGAATTTCTTGTTTTGAAAATTCTTTTTCAACTCTTATCGCCAAAATCAATTCTTTCGCTTTTCTGACGTAGCTTCTTTCGCGTGATAAAAAAGTGTTTTTTACATATTGTTGTGTAATCGTGGATCCTCCGCGAGCCGCTCCTATGCCAAAAACTTCATGAAGGGCTACTTTCCCCAGCGCCCAAAAATCAAATCCTTTATGTTCCCAAAAAGAATCGTCTTCTATGGCTAAAGTGGCATCGACGAGGTACTGAGAAATGTTGTCGTACTTTACGCTTTGGCGATTTTCTTCTCCGTGAATCGTGTATAAAAGATCTCCGTTTTTGTCGAATATTTCAGTGGATTGGGCGGCGTTTATTTTTTCCAAATCAGTAACATCCGGCAATCCGATCGATAAAATCGCAATCATACTCGTGACCAAAATTATTCCAAATAAAAATCCTCCAACCGCTAAAACTATCGCCCAGCGATAAATTTTTTCAAATAATTGCGAGTCTTTTTTCGGCAAGAAGTCTTTAAATTTATCCAAGATTATTTTTTTCGAAAGCATATTAAAATGGTTATATTGCGCGGGAAATGATACTGAAAATTTGGTCTTCCGTAAAGGGAAAGGAGGATTTTAAGGTTTTGAAAAATGAGGCTGTGTCAACTGTTTTACGTATAGAGCGATGGCGCATTGTTTCCCGAAGTTTTCCAGAAAGTCCGTTTCGATAAATCTGAACTTGGAGGAATCTGTGGAATACAGACTGATTGTGCCAACTATTTTGTTTGGAAGGAGGAGTGGAATCAAAATCATGGTTGAAAATTTGTGCGCTTTTAAAAGCTTTACCCCTTTGTGTTTTTGAGAGGAATCGATATTGTCTATGAGTAGTGGTCGGGCAGTCTTTATCGCTTCTTCCGCCAAGCTTCCTTTTAGAGGGAATTGATTTTTTGTTAGCCATTTTTGGCTAACTCCTATGCAGGCTTCTAGATTTAAAGAATCTTTGCTTTTGTTATACAAACGGAGAGTC
Source organism: Candidatus Altimarinota bacterium (assembly GCA_028698865.1). Classification (GTDB taxonomy): domain Bacteria; phylum Patescibacteriota; class Gracilibacteria; order UBA1369; family LOWO2-01-FULL-3; genus CAINDQ01. The sequence continues at coordinate 2,479 of JAQVVS010000070.1, forward strand.
GCTCCATCACATTTCGTGAGTAAACATATCGCGCTTATTATTAGGTTTGCCAGAGAGGACAGGGTGCAGTTTGACGTGGCTGAATTTGAAATTTCGTAGAGATAATCGATTTGGCGTTTTTGGATGCCGAGTTCTTTGTATGCGTCTTGGATGGCTTCAAATCTTTTTTGGAGTTCAATGTTTGTCTTTTTTTCCGTGGAAATATCTTTGTATATAGCCAAATACCCTATAAATTTGTTTTTTTCATCCAACACTTTCGTGAGCGAAATATTTACATCGATCATGTCTCCGGATTTTGTAAGGCCTCTTGTTTCATAATTTCGAATATATTTTTTAGAGTCGACTTCTTTTATAATTTCTTGATTTTCTGTAAGGCTTTCGGGAGGGCTTAAGAGATTGATGTTTTTATGCAAAACCTCTTCTTCTTTGTATCCGAAAATTTTTGAAGCTCCGGAATTCCATACTGTTATTTTCAAATTTTTATTTAGAACAACTATAGCCTCTGATGAATGGCGGACGATTTGGTCTGTAATTTGCTTGCTTGTGGCCAAAGCTTTGATTTCCGTCATGTTTATATGAAATCCGAAGGTTCCTTGTGCGCTGGTCGGGGATCCGATTATTAAGATTGGAGTTTTTTTACCGCTTTTGGATATATAAGTGGCTTCGTATTGAGAAGTTACGCCTTTTTTTCGTAATTTATGATGTTTTTCTATAGTTTTTTTACTTTCTTGATCAAAACAAAAGTCGCTTTGTTTCCCTAGTGTTTCTTCCAATGAATATTCTGTTAATTTTCTGTAAACTTGATTGCAGTAAATGGTTTCATGATTTGCATTCCCGACCCAGAAAGCTTGATTCCACGCATTTGCTATTTTTATCGCCGGAGATACTTCGATTATTATTTTTTGATCTTGATTAGAAACCAATCTTTTTATGATTTTAAAATCCTCATTTCCTATAGTCTTTAGCAGGATTTGATCTTGTTCACTCAATTTGTTCATAATTAGTAAATCTCGGAACACTCCGATGCTTCCGCCGCTTTCCGTAGGAAGCCCGTTAATTAAAAGAGGAATAATTGCGCCATCTTTTGTAAGAAAGTCTCCTTCGTATTGAGAAGAGATTCCTTTTGCTCGAAGTTTATGGTGTTTTTCAATTGTTTTTTTGCTTTCATTTGTAAAAAAGTGATCGCTTTTGTATTTTAGCTCCACCATTTCTTTTAATGAACATCCCGTTGCGTCTCTATAAAATTTATTAACATAAATAGTATTGTGATTTTTATCTCCAAGCCAAAAAAAATTTCCCGAGCGATTCGCCAGCCTTAGTGAGTTTTTCGCCTTTACAATGGCTTCTTTATCTTCTTTTTTAAGGTTTTTCAAAATGGTAAAATCTTTTTCTCCCACAACTCTTTTTAATTCTGCATCAAGTTTGAACAATGGTTTTTTCGTTAAATTTCCCCGAATCCTTTTTAATAATCGGTCTTTTAGCCTTTTTTGTCAATGCTAGCCTCTTATGATAAATATCTTTGTTTTTGAATTAAGCTGTTGACATTTTGAGTTAGTAGTTTTATGATTCTATGCCTTGTTGGTAAATAGTTAATTTTTGCAGATGAATAATGGTACAGGATTAAATTGTTATGATAAAAATTCTGGCGCTGAAGAGTCTGATGCTGGTGTTATTCGGCCTGGTTCGTTGCCGGAAATGATGTGGATTGACATTGTGTCTCTTGGAAGAGGGTGCGTAGAAGGGTGTAAGTCTTGTGGAGTTTATGCCTCAAAAGAATGCGTTTTTCCTGATCCGATAACGGTGGAGCAACTGAAAGAAAATCTTTCTCAAGAAATAATTTCAATCAAAACGGGTACTCGTTTTCGAGTGGCGGATTTGCTGAATAGATGTGTTTCAACTAGTCCGGACATGGAGCCTTTAGGTAAAGGAATTTTTTGTGAAGCGGCTGAGATGATTTATGACATGACCGAGGGGGAAAAGAAAATGGTTTGTATTAGCCATGGCGTAAAATCTCATTGGCCTCGAGATGAGTTTGAGGGTTGGCGAGTTGACGAAGGTCAATTGGCTAAATTGAATAGGGTTGTGGAGCTGATGTTGGCTGATAAAATACCTTTATTTGTTTTATCTCTCGATACCGCGAGAGCGGGAGGTTTATATGGTAAAAATGCTGGAATTTATTATAAAGAGCTTCAGGAGATTAAAGATAGCTCTGAATATCAGGAGAAAGTTGTCGAATTGATAAGCAGAAAAGGGGTAAAACAGCAGATTAGCGAGGGGATGCTGACTGAGGCAGACAGGCTTAACAAAGAAACCGCCGAACAATGGCGAGAGAGATGTAAAAAGATAGAGGATTCTTTGTTTCGCGGTGTTATGAAAAAAATAGGAGAAGGAATTTCTTTGAATGAAACAGAAATATTTATATTTCAATATTTGGAAAAATCAAATCAGTTGAAAGATGCTGTTATTGAGGCTAACGCACAGTCATATGCTGTTACTCTTTTTGCTTTGGTTCCAGCTATTCGGGCGGGTAAAAGGGTTACGATTTCTTTACAGGGTGATGGAGATCCCGACGGACTTGTTTATGAAGGGTTGGCTTATCGATGTCTTCAAAGAACTTTTGAACTTTTGGAGAAAGAATATAAAGTCGATCGGTTTATTTTGGAAACGCTTTCAACTTCATTGCAAGATCCTAGAAGATATGTTTTAGCGGGGAGGGCAAAAAAATTACTTCTGGATCCTAAAAACGAATGTGATATTATTCCTGATACCGAATTTATAAGAGATGAATTGGGAAAATATCCTTGGAGGATAAAAACGGGGAGAGTATTGCCTGACGGGGAGCTTCAAGTTCAAAATAGAAGGTCTGGGAGAGGCTATAATGACTATGTTTGTCCTGCTGGAATTCCGGGCGATGGTTCAGTTCCAAATCCTTGGAAAAAGGTCGATTTATCTGTTGTTGGCGAAGAATTTACAGATGATTTGGCTGCTCCTTCGGATTTTGTTAAAAGAATTATTCATTATGCCGATCCGCGTATAATCCAATTGCCGAATAATTATTCGGAAAGTGATGATGGTGGCGCAGATCTTTCGAGTGTTTATCCGTTTAGTATGTTGGGGGCAAATGAGTTGAAAGGGTTGAGTGGTTTTTTTATTGAATACTTGAAGAG
>JAQVVS010000071.1 GCA_028698865.1 Candidatus Altimarinota bacterium
TATCAATTCGTCAGCACAGAGCATTTTTGAAATGCGCCCAGCAAGTTCATCATTATCGGTAAACATCAATTCCTCTATTGCCACTAAATCATTTTCATTCATGATTGGAACAATTTTTTCTTTAAATAAAGATTCTATACAATTTTTTGTATTCAAATAATGAGTTCTGTGAACAAAATCTTCTTTTGTAACAAGCATTTGGGCAACATGCAAATCGTGTTTTTGAAAAAGCTTGGAATAGATAGACATCAATTTTACTTGCCCAACAACCGCAAAAATTTGTTTTCCCGTAACCTCATCATGACGACCTATTTTAAGCATACTTCTACCGGATCCGACCGCTCCCGATGAAACCAGTAGAATATTGTTGTTTTTTCGTATTTCAGCTATTTGCTCGGCTAAATCCTGTAATAATTCTTCATTAATACTGCCATCTTCTCGCGAAAGAGCGTTTGTGCCTATTTTTACAACAATACACTTCATAAAATTAGATTTAGCTGGATTACTCTAATATCAAAGCCCCTAAAAATCAAATTATTCCAAACGAGAAAAATATGTTTGCCTTCAAGATAAATTCAGTTTAAAATCCTCCCGTGCACGTTTTTCGTGTCACTATTTCAATAGGTTCGCCGGGGTAGCTCAGTGGTAGAGCAATGGATTGAAAATCCATGTGTCGGCAGTTCAATCCTGCCCCCCGGCACCATGGTAGTGGCGAGAAATACGGTGCGTAGCGAAGAGCGTGCGAATTCAGCATGCTCGGAGCGAAGCAGAAAAAGCGTAGAAATTTTGCGACGGTCAGGAGTAAAAAATTTCAAGCTTTTTCAGTATTTCCCCATTGCGAAGTGTCGAGGCTCGCGGTCCGAAGCGAAGCGAGTTTGAGTTCCGCGACCCCCCTCTACACCCTCCTAAATTTCGCCACAAAGAATCCTTCGCTTATTTCGCTAGGCATAGCCTTTAAGCAGTTTTTTACCAGTGGCGAGAAGGGGATTCCCATAAAGCTATCCACTATCGGTAACTTATATTTAAAATCGAGATCGATTTTTTCAATTTTCAAAACATTACTAAAATTTTTCAAAACATAATCCACAATCATTTCATTTTCCTCCGGCGCAAGAGTGCACGTAGAATAAACCATTTCTCCTCCTTTTTTTAAAGCCTTTATTCCTGATTCAAAAAGCTTTTTTTGCAACTTTGCGTTCTGATTAATGTTTTTTTCCGACCAAAATCTATAACTCCTCGGATCATTTAAATAAATTCTTCCTTCCGCCGAACAAGGCGCATCTAAAAGCACTTTATCGAAGTATTCAGTAAAGTTTTCACCTAAAGAAACTCCGTTTCCCAAATTAACATTCGCAATTTTTATTCCTTGTTTATCTAAATTATATTTCAATTTTTCAATCCTAATTGGGTCAATCTCATTCGCCAAAATTTCCCCAAAATTTTCCATCATCATTCCCACTTGAGCGGTTTTGGAACCGGGAGCGGCCGCCATGTCCAACACTTTTTCTTCAGACTTAGGATTCAAGAAAATCGCAGGTAATTGGGAAGATAGCCCTTGAAAATAAATTTCACCTTTCTCGTAAATTTCCAGTTTTTCAAAAAATCTTTCGTCACGATTTTTAATAACTAAAGCATTCGGCAAAAAAGAAATCCTTTCGAAAAGCACATTCAAACCCTTGAAATACCTCATCACGACTTGAATATCAGTTTTTAAAGTATTCACACGAATAACGGGCAATCTCTTACAAGCAAACCCTTTTATTATCGCCTCAACGGTGTGCAAAGAAAACTGCTTTTCCAATCTCTCTAGAAAAGCTGGTTTAATTTTCCTGCGTAAATCATTGAAATTTCCCATGTTTAAAAGACTATATTGTAATGGCAAAACTCACAAGAGAATGTATAATATTCACTGTACTAGTATCCTGTAGCGTTAAAAAAATGAACACTCTATTAAAAAATTTTATCAATCAGTTGTTGGCTCTAAAATCAGCAAAAGAAATGGAAGATTTTCTAAAATCGATTCTTACTCCTCAAGAGCTTGAGGCTATTCCGAAAAGACTGGAAATAGTGAGGCTTCTCAAAAAAGGAGTTAGTCAAAGATTGATTGCTGAAAAGCTAAAAACTGGAATTGCTACCGTAACGCGCGGATCAAAAGAATTGCAAATGAAGCACTTTAAAAATATTTCTTAGAGCAAAAAATTATATCTCTATTTGATATTTTTCCATCTTCTCTAGGAAAAGTTTTTTTATTCCGGCTGGATCAAAAATCCCTTGATTAGTAACGATTTGAGTAAAAAGTTTTGCTGGAACTCGATCGTGAGAATATTTAATTCTTTCGTAAGTAATAGGTTTTGAACAGTGTTTTCTTTCGTGTTTATGCATAAAAACTTCCACTTTTTTTTCGGATTTCCACAGGCTGAATTTGGAAGTGTCTATAAACATATACAGAGGAACTCCGACTACGTGAAATTCTGAAATTATTCCATGATCTCCAGGTGCCATTACAAAATCGATAGTACTTTTCATCGTTACTGCGCCAAAAAACACCATGTCAATTTCATCATGCAAATGAGAAAGCATATACGCTGGAACTACTTGAAAGGGGATTTCAGCACCATACATTCTTTCAATATTGTCATGAGTTTTTTCCAGATTTTGTTCGGCAATAATTACTCGAAAATGCTTTCCCATGTTTTTGTTATGAACAAGCACGTCTTGTACCGTATGGCTATGGTCATGTATTAAAATTGTTTTTCCCTCTAAATCTATTTTTTCAGAATTTTTCAAGATTTCCAATCTTTGTTTGTCCCCATGTCCCAAAATTGTTTTTACCTCTGAAACAAACATATTTTTCCACTTTACTCGGCACTTTCCATCAGGACAAATGGTCTGTTCAGTAAATTTTGAAAGCTTTGCGAAATAATAATTCAAAATTCCGTACCTTGGCTCGGTTTGGGAAACAAGTTTTACCAATTTTGAGAATTCTCCATTAAAAAAATCCACATCTTTTACATCTAAAGAATTTACGGCCGTAATAAGAGATTTAAAAACCAAGTCAGCAAGATCCCGGCTACCTATTTCCATCTCTATTTCTCGGAGTAATTTTGAAAAAACTTCAGTTTTTGCTTGCATATTTTAGAAGTAAATTATTTTTACAGTTAAATATAAACTACATACAACAAGCATCCCAAGAGTTATAGGAAGGCTGAATTTCATGAAATCCAAGAAGGTAATTCGCACACCTCTTTTATTAGCTATATCAGCCGAAACGACATTAGCAGAAGCTCCTATCAAAGTTCCATTTCCTCCAAGACAAGCTCCTAAAGAAAGAGCCCACCAAAGGATGCTGGCGTCTCCAGTAAGTTGAGACTGCATTCCCATAATCACCGGAATCATTACCGCAACAAATGGAATATTGTCGAGAATCATTGAGATCAGTCCACTCGCCCACAAAATTATCAGCGCTAAAAATAGAAGACTACTAGTAGAATTTACGAGCATATGACTTAGGTTTTCCAATAACCCAGTTGACTCAAGTCCTCCAACCATTACGAATAAACCAGAAAAGAATAGGAGTGTTGGCCACTCTATAGACCTGAAAGCATCATGAATATCTATCTTTTTTTCACACATTAGAGCTAATACAATTGCCGCTCCAAAAGCTATTACGTAAGTCGGAAGTCCAATTTGAGATTGGAATAAAAATCCCATCAGAGTTAACACTAAAATAGTAATTACTTTAATGACAAAGTCTTTATGCAAAACGACTTTCAAAAATTCATATTGGATTTTGCGAATAGTTATATTTGCAATCGTTAATTCTATCAGATCATCTGCAATAGGCTTTAACGATTTCCATGACACTAGGATAAAAACGATCATGGTAAAAATAATGACCAAACTTATCGGAATCCATAAATTTTGCACAAATTGCAAGAAATTCAATCCAGTAGCACCACCTATCATTATATTTGGAGGATCGCCAATCAAGGTCAAAGCTCCTCCGACATTGGAAAAAATTATTTCAGCAAAAACATAAGGCTTTGGGTCTCGCCCCATTCCTTTAACCAATTCTATAGTTAACGGAACAATCAATATGACAGTAGTGACATTGTCGAGAAAAGCTGAAAAAACGGCAGTAATAAGAGAAAAAAGAAGGAATATGATTAAAGGATTCCCTTTTGTGAATGAGGCTATTTTTACGTTGAGCCAACTAAAAATTCCGCTTTTGGAAGCTATATTGACCAAAAGCATCATCGCCAAAAGAAGTAAAATAGTTTCAAATTCGATCGACTCAATAGCTTCTTCGGGAGTGAGGATGCCTATTACGACCATCAAAATGGCTCCGCCGAGCGCCACCAGGGATTTATCAAAAACTTCAAAGACAATTAAGCCCAAAGCGACCAGAAATATTCCTAAAGTTATATATGTAAGCATAGATAAAATCTAAAATTTACGACGAGATTCTACTCCTCGATAAAAATAAGTCCATGCGAAATTTTCACTTTAGATTGAATTGGAAAAACTACTTCATCCAGTCGAAATATTTCTTTTTTGCGAGATAAATATGGCGAGCCAAATTCAATAAAATCACCACAGTCACCAGAAGTAGCGCGGAGATTAAGAAATGAAAAATTTCCGGATACATAGGGATAACAATCGCAAGAATAAGGCAAATTACAGCTAGCAAAACGAAATTTACCACCAAAGCGTTAAGAGAGCGCTGGATTTTTCCGACAACTGGGAGTTTGCTTGATTTCATAAGGATTTTGAGGTTATTGAGCCTACATTTTTTAATTATACCACAAGTGAAATTAAAATAAAAAATTGAATAAAAAAATCGAAATGATACAATTGAACAGGAAAAACTTCTTAACCAATCATCTATGGAAATCAACATTTTCCAAAAGAACCTGGCGAAAAAAGAGGAGGAGATATTTATCGGTTATCTGAGTCAAAAGACCCCAGCCATTAAAGATCTTTTGAAAAAGTTCTCAAAGGATAATGTTTTACTGAAAATCACTATAGAAAAGTTTGATAAACATGATGCGTTCGAGGTGGAATTTTGCATAGTGATAGGAGGGAAATCAATGGTGGCGAAAGAAGCCAGTCATCAAATAACAAAAGCGATCGATTTAACGAAAGACAGGTTGATTTCTCAGATAAAAAAACACATAGAGATGATGAGAGGAGATAGAGCTCATAAATCGTTAGCAAAAAAGCAAACCGCGGAAAAGGTTCTTACGGAAGAGTACGTTCATATGGAGTAATAAAGCTAATTGAGCTTACGCACAAAGGATTCATGCGCCATTGAGGATAACCTTCATGCGCGCTCAGAGCGCACTCTGCAAATAGGAAAAAACAAAAAAGAGCGACCCGCCTAGGCGGGTCGCTCTTGATAAGTCTCCAAAAAATTACTCAGCTACTGGAGCTTCTTCTTCTACTGGAGCCTCTACTTCTTCAGGAGCGGCTTCTTCTTCAACTACAACTTCCGGTTCAACCGCTTCCTCAACTACAACCTCCTCAACTGCA
>JAQVVS010000003.1 GCA_028698865.1 Candidatus Altimarinota bacterium
ATGCCAATTAAATGCGCGCTAATAAGCGTTTCTGACAAGACTGGGGTTGTTGAATTTGCAAAAAAAATCTCAGAAAAAGGAATTGAAATTTTATCAACAGGAGGCACAGCGAAAGCTTTGAGAGAAGAGGGAGTCGCGGTTACGGAAGTTTCCGACTACACAGGTTTTCCGGAAATGATGGATGGCAGAGTAAAAACGCTTCACCCGAAAGTTCATGGAGGACTTCTCGCTCTCAGGGATAATCCGGAACACATGGATCAAGCCGAAAAAAACGGCATAAAGATGATCGATTTGGTGGTTGTGAATTTGTATCCATTTGAAAAAGTAACTGAAAATGAAAATGTAACGGAGGAAGAAGCGATTGAAAATATTGATATAGGAGGACCTTCCATGGTGCGCAGTTCTGCCAAAAATTTCAAATTTGTTACAGTCGTTACCGACCCGAACGATTACGAAAAAGTTGCCGAAGAGATTGAAAAAACCGGTGAAACAACTCTCGAATTTCGCAAAAAATTAGCTAGAAAAGCATTCACTTTGACTCATCGATACGACGACAGAATCGAGCATTATCTAAGATTGCAACTTGACGAGCCGGAACTCCTCGACCTTCATTACGAAAAAATCGCCAGCCTCAGATATGGCGAAAATCCTCAGCAAAAAGCCGCATTCTTCCGCAATCCCGAAAATCACGATTCGAATATCACCAATTCAAAAGTGCTTCATGGAAAACAAATGTCTTTCAATAATATAGTCGATGGAGACAGCGCGTTAGAGCTTGTAAAAGAATTTAAAGAGCCGACGGTCGCGATGATAAAGCACAATAATCCATGTGGTGTTGCGAGCTCCAAGACCATTGAGGAAGCTTTTAAATTCGCTCACGAAGTCGATCCAATGTCGGCTTTCGGATGTGTAATAGCAAGCAATCGTGAAATTACGAATGGAATAGTTGATTACATGAAAGAATCAAAAATGTTTGTGGAGATGATTATAGCGCCTTCATTCGAAGAAAAAGCTCTAAAGAGACTGATGACCAGAGAAAATTTACGCATTGTTGAAACGGGCGAATTGAAACTGGATATGCTAAAAACAGACATCAAAAAAGTGGCTGGAGGACTTCTTATTCAGACAAAAGACATGGAAGAATTACAGCCTTCCGATCTGAAAGTTGTCACTCAAAAAAAACCTACTGACGAGGAAATAAACTCGATGTTATTCGCTACCAAAGTCGTGAAACATGTCATGAGTAATGCTGTCGTTATGGCTAAAGGAACTGTTGCCGTCGCAATCGGCGCAGGGCAAATGTCGAGAGTGGATAGCGTTTTCATTGCTTGTCAAAAAGGTGGAGAAAGAGTGAAAGGATCTGTGATGTCTTCGGATGCATTTTTCCCTTTTGCGGACGCGATGGAGATGGCGGTTCAAAATGGAGTCACTGCGATTATTCAACCGGGAGGATCTGTTCGCGACGACGAAATTATCAAAAGAGCTGACGAACTTGGGATAAGCATGGTATTCTCTGGACGCAGATATTTCAGGCACTAGAGCTGTAATTCCCGCGATTTGTCCGCCGTGGCGGAAGGCCGGAATCTATCACATTCGTAAAACTTGCCTTCATAAATTCCAAAAAAAATTATCACCCATTCCCACATGACCCCACTACAATCCCTCCTTCTCGGAGCGCTTCAAGGAATTACCGAGTTTTTGCCGATTTCTTCGAGTGGACATCTCGTTTTGGGTGAACATTTTTTCAGTCTCGACACTTCAGCGCTGAAAAGTTTTGATGTTGCGGTTCACATGGGGACTCTCCTCGCGATTTTGATTTATTTTTGGAAAGATGTTTGGCAAATGCTTAAAACTTTTTTCGAACTTCTCACGGGCAAAACAAAATTCGATAATCCTTATGCAAAACTGATTCTCTACATAGTAATAGGAACAATCCCAGCGGTAATAATAGGCCTGCTTTTTGAAGATTGGATGGATGCGAATTTCAGAAATTTGAAAGCGGTGGGGACGCTAATGATTTTGGTGGGGATAACTTTTTATTTCGGTGAAATGTTTTATCAAAAAAATTACGGGTCAAATTTGAAAGCCGTAGTACAAAAAGCTGTTAAAAAATTAAAAGATTTCTTTGGGTGCGACGAAGGAAAAGGTGAAATCCAAGGCCTAACTTTAAGGAAAGCGGTCATCATCGGATGCGCGCAAGCATTAGCTTTGCTTCCGGGAGTTTCCAGATCGGGATCCACTATTGTGGCCGGACTTTTTCAAGGAATAGAAAGAAGTTCCGCGGCCAGATTTTCATTTTTATTGGGAATTCCGGCTATCTTCGGAGCGGGGATTTTGACTTTTATAAGCGGCGGGAGCGAGATTTTGGAATCAGTTTCATATCAATCTTTGATTATCGGATTTGTTTCTTCATTTGCTTTTGGAATGCTGAGCGTGGCCTTGTTGATGCAGTTTTTAAAGAAATTTTCTTTGAATGTTTTCGCAGTCTACTTAATGATCGTAGGAATAATTACGCTCATAAATTAAAAAATCATAGACAAAATTCGCGGGTCTTTGTATGATATCCAAAAGACCTAATTTTATTATATGGGAAACATAAAGGACTATCATATCGCAACTCTGGGAAGTCACACGGCTTTACAAATTCTCAAAGGAGCAAAGGACGAAGGATTTAAAACAATCTGTGTCTGCGAAAAAGGCTCGGAAAGACCGTATAAATCATATGGAGTCGCCGATGAAATTATCAGCATCGATTCTTTCAAGGATTACTTCAAAATAGAACCTCAACTTGTTGAAAAAAATGCGATTTTGATTCCTCATGGGTCATTTGTGGCACATGTGGGAGCCGAAAAAGCAAAAGATATCAAAGCGATGCACTATGGAGCTAGAGGCATTTTGGAACACGAAGCGGATAGAGGAAAGCAAAGGCAATGGCTTGTGGATGCCGGAATTAAAGTTCCAAAAATCATAAAAACTCCTCAAGAAATCGATCGCACGGTCATCATTAAATTTCACGGAGCAAAAGGTGGATACGGATATTTCTTGGCAAACAACGAACAAGAATTTGCCGAACGGATAAAGGAATTTCCGGAGAATGACGGGTTTGTAATTCAGGAATACATAGTCGGCGTTCCAGTTTATGCGCACTATTTTTACTCTCGATTGACCGGCGAACTCGAGATTATGGGTTTTGATAAAAGATATGAATCAAACGCGGATTCCATCGGGCGCATCGCCGCAAAAGATCAGGTGGAAGCCAACATTCACACCACTTACACGATAGTCGGGAACACGTCTTTGGTAGTCAGAGAATCTTTGCTGACAGGTATTTTTGAAATGGGAGATAAGGTTGTTGCGCAATCAAAAAATCTGGTTCCGGGAGGATTTTACGGGCCTTTCTGCTTGGAAGGAGTGATTGATCCGGAGCTGAATTATTATGTTTTTGAAATTTCGGCCCGCATAGTTGCCGGCACAAATCCATATGTAAACGGCTCTCCTTACACCGCTCTCAGGTACAACGAGCCAATGAGCACGGGTCGCAGACTTTGCCGAGACATCAAGATGGCGATAGAGGGAGACAGATTAGGCGAAATTTTGGGATAACATTTGAGGTGGTCTTTTAGCCTGATATTTGCTAAAAATAAGTTATAAAAACTTAATAATTTGAACATATGTTAAAACAAGAAGACATTTTGGAAATTCTGAAAAATTATGATCCGCAAAATATTACGATCGGAGTTCTTGGCGGACATTCTGCTTTGGATGTGTGTAGTGGCGCCAAAAAATATGGCTTTAAAACAGTGGCGGTTTGCATGAAAGGGCGCGATGCGACTTATTCAAAATATTACAAAACTCGCAAAGATATTCATTCTCCAAAAGGCGAAATAGGGTGTATAGACGAGGTCATTTTGGTCGATCATTTCAAGGATATCGTGAAACCGGAAGTCCAAGAACAGCTTCGAAAATTGAATACGATTTTCATTCATAATAGATATTTTTGGGTATATTGCGACTTCGCGGAAATCGAAAATACATTCAAAGTGCCGATTTTCGGAAGTAGAGGATTAGTGAAATTGGAGGAGAGGGATTATCCGAAAAATCAATATTATCTACTTGAGAAAGCTGGCATCAGGATGCCAAAAATCATTCGTTCCGGGGACTCGAAGATGAGCGATGAGGAATTGGGAAAAGTGCTGGATAAATATTTTGTGGAAGAAAAGGGGGGGCCGCTTTTGGTAAAAGTGAACGAGGCGATTCGCGGCTATGAGAGAGCTTTTTTCACTATTACAAAACCTGAAGATTATAAAAAAATTAGTGAAAAAATGATTGCGGAAGGAAAAATTACAAAGCCCGATCTTGATAAATCAGTGATAGAAGAATTCATCCTCGGCGCGCAAATTAACTTCAACTATTTCTATTCTCCGCTTGAAGATGAGCTCGAAATCATGGGAACAGATACCAGAAGGCAAACTTCACTAGATGGATTCCTCAGACTCGATGCCAAAACTCAAATGGAGTTAATCGAATCCGGCTACAAACCTTCCATGATTGAAACGGGACATATCGCTTGCACTACCAAAGAATCGATTCTCGAAAAAGCTTTTGTCGCCGGTGAAAAATTCTTGAAAACTCTAAAGGAAGAAGTTCCGCCGGGACTTGTCGGGCCATTTGCTCTGCAGGGCGCCATTGCCGCTTATGAAGGGAAAGAAGAATTTGTGGCCTTCGATGTAAGTATGCGTATTCCGGGCTCGCCAGGGACCAGATTTACGCCGGCTACGACATATCTTTACGGCGAGCCAATGAGCTACGGCGAAAGAATTGCCATGGAGCTAAAAAAGGCGATAGAACACGACAGATTGATCGAGGTGTTGAGCTAGGGCTGAGTTGTCATTCCGCACTTGATGCGGAATCTATGAAATTTATGAAACTTGCCGCGATAGATTCCCGCCTGCGCGGGAATGACACATAAAACCAAGCGGGTGGCAGGGCGGAGGCATATTTTCGCGTAGAACGACTGTCATCCCCGATTCAGTCGGGGATCTTTGCTATTCGTGAAACTTGCCGCTATAGATTACCTCCTCCCTCACCTTAGCAACACATAGCGGGTGACGAGGAGGCAAGAGTTTTTATGAGGAAATACTTGTGCAAACGTTTAGCGAACATGTTCGCTAAACGTCAGCGAGGCGTACAAGCTAGCCGAGCTGAATATTTGCACGTATTTACGAATGAGAACTCTTGCCTCCTTCGGCAGGACCCGCTTTAGTAATACGCCGTTGGATTTCGCTTTACGCCATTATCGATGACTTCCCAATGCAGATGGATGCCGGTAGCCCCGTAAACGCGACCAGTATTGCCCATAATTCCGATTACATCTCCTTGATTTACCGCCTGCCCTTCATACACATTCAAAGAATCCAAATGAGCATAGAGGGTTTTCATGCCGTCACCGTGATTGATGATAATGTGATTTCCGTAGCCACCTCCCCATGTTCCGGAAGAAGCTTTTTCAATCGTCCCACTTCCCGCAGCCCAAACCGGAGGTCTGGAGCGATCAGCTATATCGATAGCGTAGTGGCCAGCGCGGTAATATTGTGAAATAGAACCTTTGGTCGGATATATGAATATTTTGCCAACTGAAGGAGTAGCGCTGGAAGAGCTTACTCCAGCATATGATCTCGTCCCTCCGGCTGAGCCGGCTCTTGCTTGTGAATTTGCGGAAGCCACATTCACAGGAGCGATTTGCTTAGCTCCGGGCAAAAATAAGGATTGTCCTTTTATCAGAGCTTCCCCCTCCAGATCATTTTGCGCAATAATAGCCGCTTTTTCGATTTTATATTTTGTTGCAAGTTTATCCAAAGTATCTCCAGCCACGACTTTATAACTCAATCCGTTTACCGGCGGAATCACAAGTTTTTGACCGACTCGAAGCGAGTTTGCATTCGCCAATTTATTTTCCCACATGATTGTTTCTACATTCAGCCCATACGTTTCGGCGATTACGGAGAGAGATTGCCCGCCTTCGACAGTATGCACGGCATAATCGGTCATTCCAACACGGCTGGCTTTATCGGTTTGAGGATTAATTTTTACAAGATATCCATTTTCATCCGAAACCAAAACATCTCCCGGCAAAGAATATTCATTCAAATAAACAGATGAATAAGTCATTTGCAAGACATTCACTCCGACCCCTGGGCTCAAAGATCCCACCAAAAAAATGGCTCCTCCCAAAAGTGCGGACTGCAAAATTATCTTTTTTTGAGGAGAAAGAATGGGGAGGGTCTTTGCTATGGAAATGGCTATACACTCAAAAAATCTTACAGTGGATTGGAAAAATTTATTATGAAAAAACTTATCAATCGGAGAATAAATCCACTTCAAAAAGTCCAAAAGATGCATTTTTACAACCGTGGGCTTTGAAAAGACTTTCAAATGACGGTGCCTTCTGGCCAGATGATTCACTTCGAGGGAGGGATCCAAGGATGTTGTTTTGATATTATTCATAAATTAATACAGAATATATTATGCCGAATTTCCCAAATTTGGTACAAGCTAGCCTCATTGACGCCGAGTCGATAATATTTCACTTTAGAATATTGAGCAAGGAATATATATTAAAAAAAGACTATTTGCAAGCCAAAAAATGCTATTGCTTTTTAAAAAGCCTCAGAAGGGCATTTTTAATAAAAACTTGACTTCGTGATGCGAATATTGCCTTTATCTATTGCAAAAAAAACAACGTTTTGATAGAGTCCACGTGCTTTAAAAACTAGGATTTTCTGTTCTATGTTGAAATATGCATAGGGCTACAAGACAAAAAAACTATCTATAACCCAAAGAAAATATGACGGAAACACAATTTCCAAAGTATGAAATCATGCTTATTCTCCGCCCGGATCTCGGTGAGGAGAAGACAAACTCGATCCTTGAAGAAGTAAGGGATCTAATTTCTAAAGCCGATGGAAAAGTTGTCCACGAGGACATCTGGGGAGTGCGAGATTTGGCTTACAAAATCAAAAAACAGAGCCAAGGGTTCTATGCCGTAATAAGTTTCACGGCTGATCCGGCAAAGGTGAAAACATTCGAACACCATTTGAATATTCACCAAGAAGTTATCAGGTATTTGGTTCAAAAAAATCCGAAAAATTACGAAATGGTGACTTTGGCAAAGTATGAAGAAATTGCCAAAGAAGAAGAATTGAAGGTTCAGCAAGAAGCGAAAGAAAAAGCTGAGAAGGCCGAGTCTTCAAGGCCGGCTCCTCGTCGTTATGAAAAACCGGTTAAAAAAGAAAAACCCGCCGAAAAAGAAGTGAAAGAGGAAAAAACAAAAGCTGAAAAAGTTGAAGAAAAAGAAGAAAAAGTTGAAAAGCCGAAAGCTAAAAAACAAGCCTCAAATCTGGAAGATGTTGATGCGAAACTAAAAAGCATAATCGATGATCCGGACATAAAATTATAAACTAACTAAAGAAATAATATGAGATCGGTAAACAAAGTTATTTTAATAGGAAATCTTACAAGAGACCCTGAGCTGAAATCCACACAAAGCGGTCAAGCAGTTGCGACTTTTGGAATCGCGACAAATAGGGAATGGATGACTTCCGAAAGCGACAGAAAAAAATCCACAGAGTTTCACGAAATTGTGGCTTGGGCAAAGCTTGCGGAATTATGTCACCAACATTTGAGAAAGGGAAAACTGGTTTATCTGGAAGGATATCTAAAGACCAGAAGCTGGGAATTGGAAGACGGTAGCGGGAAAAGATTTCGAACAGAAATAGTTTTGCAAGACATGATTATGCTGGAAAAAAGAGAACAAGATTCCGCTTTTGCGGGACAAGAAGCTGCCTCCGGATTAGCCTCCGAAGCTACTCCAGAAGCCTCCGAGCCGTCAAATTCGGGGTCATCACTATCCGCAGATATCGATAATGACAATATATTTTAATAATTAACTCCAAAAATACATGCCATCATACAAAGGAAGACAATGCCAATTTTGTATCAATCAAATTAATTTTATTGATTACAAAAATGTGAATCTTTTGAAAAAGTACGTTTCTCAGTACAAGAAAATCGTTCCGAAGTACTACAGCGGAAACTGCTTAAAGCATCAAAAAATGCTTATGAGAGGGGTAAAAAACGCCAGAATTATGGCTTTATTGCCGTTTACGACCTAGGACAATCCAAAAAAACAAAGGAAATCCCATATAAAAGCCCTTTATTCCGAGGGCTTTTTATGATAAAATAATAAGATTTAAAAATAAAAACAAAAGCATGATTACGAAAATAAAAACAAAGTACAAAGCTCACAAACTTCAAAGCGCACAAAAAAAGGAAGAAAGACAGCAGCTTCGCTCCGCGATTTTAAATGCTCCGTCTGCATTTGATCAGGCAGTGATTTCTTGGGAAGCACCGGAATATGTCGCTTACAAAAAAGGGCCTGTCTGGAAAATTACAATGGTGTTGCTTGTGGCGATAATCGCGATTTTGAGCCTGTATTACAATGCGTGGAGTTTGGCTTTGGTAGTAGTGGTTTTTGCGATTGTTTACAAATTGGTAAATCTGGAACATCCGCGAAATATGGAAATAAAAATTTCCGAGATAGGAATAAAAGTCGGATTGAGAAAGTATTCATACGGAAAAATAAAAGCTTTTTGGCTTATTTATGAGCCTCCATTTGTTCAGACATTAAATCTGCGAGTGGACGGAGAGTGGATCGGCGACATCACAATCCAGTTGGGCGACCAAGACCCGGCTCAAGTTCGCGAATATCTGATCTCAAAAATACCAGAAATGGAAGGGAAAATGGAATCTTTTAGCGATATTTTTGTAAGACTTTTCAAAATTTAAAAAAACAAAATGAATAGATTTTTCCCAGAATATTTACCGGAAGGAATAAAACAAGATATCAAAGAAACAGAATCTCATATCAAGAGAAGAATAAATGCTTGGAATACGGCTCGCAGTAATTTTTCCGAGGAAATTGTTATGCGCCAATTGATGAAACCACTGGATGAAATTTTGCAAAATTGGGATGAGATGTCGGTGGAATTTCCTGGGAAAGACAAAATCGAAAGAGAAAGCGGTCTTGCAGAATTGGTGAGAAGAAGGGCGGAAGTGATAAAAGCCCAAATCGACTCGATGACTCCGGCGGACATGAGGTTGACGCTGGAAAATCTCGCAAAAATGGAAAAGTATGGAGAAATTTTATCTAAAATGCTTATGGATAGCACGGACATGAGAGATCCGGAAAAACAAAAAAAGTTTGCTTGGGTGGAAAGGGGGTTGAGATATGTAATGGGAATTCCGGGAGTAGGGCATAGTAGTGTGGATGCAAACAAAGAAGATATTCATAAAGACATCGCAAAAGCTTTGGAAAATCCTCCGAAACACACAGATGAACCTCAGCCAGCTTTTTCATACGCTTGCACTCTTTTGGCTTTTGCTAGCCCAAAGCAAAGGAGAGAAATAGTAGAATTGGCACTGAAAGGCGAAAAAGATCCGAAAAAACAAAAAGATCTGATAAAAAGATTAAATGAAATGGGCGCAGTTTCTCCGATGGAGGCAGACGAATTTTTGAAGGGAAAATTTGACGAGAAGGAACTTACAAAAATGGGAGAAGATTGGGAAAATACATATGATTTTTTGAAGCGCGCAAAATATTTGACGGAAGAATCTTATGGAGCGAAAAATATGGCAAACGAAATGTTTACTCTCACAAATGCTTTAAAAACTTTTGGATATGTGGCGGGAAGTTTGACGGTTTTGCTAAACGGAATTTGTCATTGGTCGGACATAAAAAAAGATCCGATGAGTTTCTTTAAAATCAAGCAAGTATGGATCGGGGCCGCGGAAATAGGCGCGGCGGCAATAGCGGACAGTGACAAGACTGTGTCTGAAATAGTGGCGGACAAAGGAACCACCGAAAGCTGGGATTACAAAAAATCTTTGGATGGAATTTATTCCGTGGTATCGGCAAGTCCGAGGGGGTGGAAAGCTGTTTTGGAAGAAGACGGGTATCTCGGGGTAAAAGCGCTGGGAGAATTTGTCGCAAAATACAGTAAAAACGAAAAAGATTTGAAAGAAAAAGATGCTACTTTGGAAAATTTTAAGGAATTTTTGACCGAGGAATCTCGTAAAGATTCGAAAAAAGATTACGGGAAAATTTTGGGGAAATTGATAAAAATAGAAGAAACCGAAAAGACGGGAGGAATGAGTGAAACAAGATTCAAAAAATTGGCTATGGCATTCTCAAAATTGAATATAGTCGGAGATGGCGAGCAAGCAAGAAAAACTAATGTGGAGAGATTGGAGGAAGCTCAAGGAAAGGAAACTAAAAAAACTTAATAAAAAATGAAACACAATCCCGAAATCATAAAGGCGTTGGCACAAACACTAAATTCTCATCCCGAATGGACGGGGCCTAATGGCGTGTTTTACAACAGATTTTCCGGGTACGCGGGCGTGAAAATTTTTGCCGAATACACAAAAAGGCTTAGGCTCGCAAACGGCAACGAAATTCCTGCGAATCTTCAGAAAAAAGCCTATGATTACATCGATTATTTAAATCAATTGCCGGAAGACAAAAAAGAGAGCTATTCGAGATATTTCAAAAACGCGATTCCGAAAATAAACGAAATGATTCGCTCCGCAAAAATGACAAAAGAGTCGATTTTGGCTTTTGCAAATATTTTTAACGAACTTGGAATTGGCCAAAATCCATCGACGATTATAGCTGATTATCAAACCGCGATATCGGAAGCGCTAAAGTCAAAAATGACTACAGCTCCCTCCGCGCAAACACCACAAACCGCGCAAAAATACAAACAACTCTCTTTTTCCGACAAAGAAAAAGCGGAAATTATTGAAAAATGCCGACAAAAAGGAGTGTTGGTATCGGCAGGTCAGCTGGACGGATATTACGTAGAAAGTTCAAGTGGCGCGATGTACGAAGCGCATGGAAATCCGGTCGAAGAAACGGCTGTTGGAAGCGCGATTGTGCAAACGCTGGCTTATCAAATTGGGATTGGAAATGCGGAAAAAATGAATATGAAGTCCGCGGAAATCGCGGGAGTTTTAGCTATTTGCGAAATGAAAGGAATAATCATTTCTCGAGAAGAACTTGAAAATATATACATCGATAAAGACGGGAAAATTTACTATAACGATGGGACAATGATTACGGATGTGGACTTGGGAACGGCAATCCAACAAACCGAAACCTACAAGGAAAAATACGAAAAATTCGCTGAAAAAAGAGGCCGACAGCAAGTTGGCGAAATCCCTAGAGCGGAAGAAAAAACGGAAAATCCGCAATTGGTCATTCCGGAAAAATTGGCGGAGATGAAGCAATTGTTAAAAACTCAAGGAGGAACAGCGGCCACAAGAGAAGGAGGCTCGAGTTCTTTGGAAACGACAGGGTCGGAAATGGCAAGCATTCGCCAAAAAGGAGGATTGGTTTTACCTACGGGTGAAGTTGTGCCTTTAAAAAGAGGGCTTAAAAGTTCAACTTTGACCGGAGGATGGAATCGGAAGGAAGGCTTGAGACGAAGACAGCCTTCTCAAACCAAAACAGATTCGCAAACTCCAAGCCAACCTCCAAGCCAACCTCCAGAAACGCCAGAAACTCCCGAAATTCCGCAAATTCCTTACGCTCAGCAAAATAAGCAAGCCCAAGGCCCTGCTCCGCAAACCCAAGGCAGTATCCCATACATTCCACATTCCAAAAAAAAAGGAAGTGTCGGCAAAAAAATCGCCGCAATCGCGGGGGGAGGATTACTGGTCGGATCGATCGGCAAATATGTGGGATATGCTTATTTTTTGCCGGATCCACAGACTCATAATTTTGTCATTAACATACTAAAAATAATTTTTCAATAAATCCCATGCATAAACAAAAACAAAAAAACTGGATAAAAAGGATAGTCATTCTCATCATGATTTCGCTTGCCTTGGTGGTCACGGGTCCGCAAATAGTAAATTACACGGTAGCGGAAAATGAGCAGACGGCTTATGCGGAAAGCGGCGCCCAGACCGAAAAAGTCATGGAAAGAATTCAGGGGCTTACCGAGCTCCAGACATTTTTTCACAAATTGCTCTGGCCTGTTTTGTACATGATAGGAGGGTTTTTGGACAATAGCCTTCTTTTCGGCGGAGGAATGGGAGAACAGATGAGAAATATATGGGTGCCGATACGAAATATAGTAAACATCTTTTTTGTTATAGCGCTTGTGGGAATAGCCCTGTACAACATTTTGGGAATAGGAGAGGACGGGGGAAATACAGCGATAAAAACAGCTCTTCCGAAAATAATAGTGGGAATTATAGCTGTGAATTTTTCATTTTTGGGAATAAAGGTGGCGCTCGATGCAGTGAATATAATAACCACGGCAATATTTGCCTTGCCGAACGAAGTGGGGCAGTCACAGATTTTTGATGAAACTGCAGACAGTAAAAAAATTCAAGAAAGTATTTGTTTCAGCCTTGCGGAAGTGAAGCCTGAAGAGGGAGGGAAAATGAGTGATAACAAACTGAATGATAGAGCAAGAACCGCAGCCTATAAAAGGATAGCTCAAAAATATGGGGTGGATTTAAAGGATCAAACAGCCAATGTTGAAAATTTCAATGGCATAGTAGACGCAGGGAATAAATATATCGATGACGAAAAAGCAAAAGAGCAATTCAAAAAAGATATTAAAGATTATAAACCTATTTGCGCAGGAAAAGGTCTGTCTGCTGACGGAACAGCATATTTCGACAAATTCAAATCCAGCAACGCCGCCATGGCGATGGCTACAAACATGGGGAACATGACATTTATACCTACAGTTTCCCTCGCAAGCATAAAGAGCGTGGATGGACTGGGCCAGATAGCAGTGAATGTTCTTTTTGGATTGGTGATGTATATACTTTTTGCGGCGTCATTTGTGGCGCTATTGATAGTATTGATGGCGAGGTTGGTGGTGATGTGGCTGTCCATAGTGATGTCACCGCTACTCATAGTGGCGATGGCAATTCCAGCTTTAAAGGAAAATCTCGGAGCGATAGGGAAAATTTCCGAACAATTTGTGAAACATCTGATAGCCCCCATTCCCATAGCGATGTCTCTATCGATAGGATGGATAATGCTGAAGGTTTTGAAAGAGCAACAATTATCAAATATATTGGCGGAAGGAACGGATTTGACGCTGGGGATTCCGGTAGTGGGGATGAGTACGCTACAGGAATTGATAGTGGCGATAGGGTGTGCGGCAGTTGTATGGTTGGGAGTATTTACATCTGCGGAAGGAACAGTAGCCGCCGGAATGACAAATTGGATCAAAGACAAATTGGCAGTGGGCGGAAAATTCCTTGCGACTGCTCCGTTCAAATATCTGCCTATCATTCCTATTGGAAAAGAAAGATATACTCTTGGCGCCATGACCCATGCTATAGATGAGCTTAGTAGAAAAGCGAATACTCCGGATGATAGTTTTGTAAAAAAATATCCTGGAATATTCAGTAACATAGCAACCGCTGGAGAAGATTTGAAAAATGCAACTTCAGCGGAGGATGCTGTTGGTATTTTAAAAGGACTTGCTCCAGGGTTACAAAAAGGAGATGAGAAAATAGCGGAAGGCCTTAAAGGAATGAATAAAAAAATGAAAAATGAGCTATTCGATAAATACAAAAACTTAGCTCCACTATTAAAGAAATATGAAAACGCAAAAGATGATGCGGAAAGAAAGGCAGCGGGAGAGGCAATCGTAAAAGAGCTACAGGCCGGGACTTACTCTGGAATTGACGCTAAAACAAAAAAGAATGCCGGCACAGATTCTGATTCCACAGCAACAGGAGCAGGCGACACCGCTGCTAAAGCTGATTCCAAGAAAAAGAAAGACGCATCAAAACCCGCGAAACAGACTATCGCCGATTTCGAAAAAATAGAGGTAAATCCACCTGTCGCTGACAAACAATATGTCGTAGCTGCAGACGGAACAGTAGGAACATGGGATGAAGCTGGCAAGACATTTACAGCACTGAATGTCAAAGAATTGGAAGGATTTGAAAAGGCGAATAGCGCTAACATGAATGAAGCCAGGGTAAAAATGGAGGCGAAAGTTGCAGCCGATACAAATGGCTTCACTAAAGAGACAGTCACCACTCCAAAACAAAAAGGAGAGCTCTTCATCGACACAAATGGTACAATAACTCTGATAGATGGTAGAACAGCCTACGAAGTTGATGCGGCTACCGGAAGAACAAAGAAATTGAGTGCCGTTCCGGCAGATAAAGGAGCAAAAGTAGGAGAAGTCAAAGAAGGAAAACCATCTTATTCCCCCGCTGACCCTCCTCTTACAAGCGCAACCGCAAAAGCCGCCATGGATACTATAAAGAAAACGGTTCCTCCTCCTTCCACATAATAACCTCACCCTAAAAAATGTTCACACATTTCATACATTCACACAATCAGCAACTCTCGATTTTAAAGGCATCGCGCCTGATATATTTCGCTGAATCGGATGGGCAAAAGGCCCCACCGAAACTTCCAAAGAAAAAGAAACTTGCTCGCCCAACCCAAGCAAACCAAGCAAAACCAGTAGAACTTCACAAAGAACTCACCGAAAACCAAGAATCCAGAATTCGCAAACTCGGCCTCTCCGCTGATCAATTCAAAGGATCTACAAAATTGGATTCTCGCATCATCGATAAACTGTACAAAAACGACACGCTCAGGGATGGCACATATGAAAAAGACCCGAGCAATCCGCATTTTCTTTTGATGAAAGCTCTCGCGGACGGGAAATTTCGAGATGGCGGAAAGCTGGCTCCTCGTTTTTTGGAAGCTATAGAGGGCGGGAAAAATGAAAAAACCGGAGCAGTAAAAATTTTGAAGGAGATGTATTTGAAATTGCCGGGAACGCCGATTACAAAAGAAGAACAATCCAAATATCTCGCAGCTCTTGAAGAAGAAAAAACTAAGGATGTAATTCAAAGCGCCAGAGAAGAAGCGGTTTCGGCTTTGGCTACTGTAGAAACCGCAACGGAGACAGCCGATACAAAAAGCGCCATTACAGGCGTCGCGAGAGAAGTTTTGGAAAAATCGGAGGCTTCCGAAGGAGTTGAAAAAGTTTTTATGAAAATCGGAAACTTTGAAGTGGAAGCCCCTCGCGAAGGACTGATGAAAGAGCTAGGAGAATTGGCGGAACAATATCGAAAATTGAGCCAAAGATATGTAAACGCTTACAAAGAATGCGAAAAAGCGGCGGAAGAATTGCAAAATCCGATTATCGATTCGTCAAAAAAAGAAGCCCTGACTACAAAAATTCACAATCTCGAACAAGAAAAAGCGATCATTGAAGCCGAGATGAAAAAGCTAAAAGAGAGATCTGAAAAAGCGAAAGAAGAATACGATTTATGTGAAAAAAGAAATTTGAAAATGCTCGAAAACTTCAAGTCTATTATTTCGGAAACGGGCATAGACATGCTAACCGCAAAAAAACTAAGAAGATGGCTTTTTGAAAAATCTTCGATTTCGGGAGAAGAAAATTCCTCTCTGGAAATGGGAGGAGTGCAGTCTTCTTCTGAAACCGGATTGAGCAAAAAAGTTCAAGGAAATATTGAAGTGAAAAGAGTGTTTTTTGAACCTTTGGAGCTTTCGGAAAATATCCCGAAAGAAGGGGATATAAAAGAAGCCATCGGACAAATGATGATAGAATTTGAGGATGAAACAGGCCAAAAATCCACTGTAAGTTATGTGAATTTTATCAGGATGGTGGACGCGGAAGAAGTGCATGAGGAAGTAGCTGAGATGCAAGAATTGAACGCCAAAATTGCAGAAGAAACACATTATAAAACTCTCGAGCAAGGCGATGCATTTGAAGCTGAAGTTGTTGAGGGATTTGATGAAAAAGGAGAAATAGTTTACGGAAAAAGAAAATTTTCAGTCACAAAAATAGAAAGTCAAAACGGAGAAACATTTATAACCTTGGATACTCCGGTCACAAAAACTCCGAAAGAAAAATTGGCGGCCACGGTGAGCTCGGCACTCTATTTCGACAGAGTGCAACAAGAATTTCCGGCAGGAGAATTTGCGAAATTTCTAAAACAATACAATTTCAAAAGAGTTTGTTCTCCAGAAGAAGACATGCAAAGGATATTGGACAACTCGGCCGAACATCAAAAAAGAAGACTTTTCGAGCTGGGATTGCCGATAGCGGGAATAGCCGCTTTACAACTGCCGAAAACGCCTGACTCCGCACAAGAAATAACAGCGTATTCGGATACGGGAGAAGAAATGAGAGGAAGAATTATTAACAAAGGAAAAGATGATAAAGGATTTCCTAGGTACACGCTTGAAAAGTTTGTTCCGAACGACGAAACGGATTTGGAAGTTTTAAACGCAAAGAAAATTCCGGAATTTGAAGGCCTCCCTGTCCCTCCGGAATTAAAAAATAGGGATATTAGAATCGAGAGACAAAATGTAGCTCCAGCATCTTTTATGGCGATGGCTGACAAAGGAAATATAGGTCCGGCCTCTTTATCCGATTCGGGTGGGGAGATTGAGGCGTCGGTTCCCGACGCCACCGCAAAGAACTCCATAAAAACTCCTTCCGACATGGATGAGGTGCCAGATACTGAAACATTAAAGAAAAATGCTGCTAGAGAGCCAAAAATTGAAGCGCTCCCTTACTCGATGGTTCACAAAGAAGGAGGAGCGGATTTCGAACAAAGAGGATTTTTACAAAGATTTTGGGACGATACAAGAGTGTTGAGCTTGAGCGATTTGTGGGCGATGGGAAAAAGCATGTATGACTATTATCAAAGAAGATGGGATAGAAAGCAAAAAGACAAATATTCCACTATCGGAACCGAATTGCCATTTTTTGGCACGGAAATGCGCCGAATTCAACAATCCGCTGAAAATGAAGAGGTGAATCAATTCAAAGATTCATTCGCCCAAAAAGGTATTTTTGAAATTGAAGAAAGGTTGGTAAATACTAAAAACAAAGATGAGTTAAAAGCCTGTATAATCGATCTTGCAGGAAAAGGACAAATGAGATGGGACAATATAGATTTCTGGAAAAATTTAAACAGTTTCGTGGATGACCCTTCAAAATTGGTCCCTATTCCTTCAAACGGAGATCCTGCAACGATAGTGGATGATGAAGGGAGGACAGGGACGGATTATCTGCAAGGAGCTATTGATTCTCTATGGGGAGAAAGTACGTATGATGGATGGGTAAGTGAAGACAAAGGCAAAAGACAATCCGGAGCTCGAAGTTGGTATGAAAAAGGTAAAGAAGTTGAGATTTTGGAAGGAGGCCACGCGAAGGTTTTGGAAAACGCACTTCGTAAACACAGAAATGGAGAATATGTGGATCCGCATCAATTTGAAGGCTTGATTTTGCACATGATTGAGGCTGGAAAAGCTGATATGCAAGACAAATTATATTATATAGTAGCTGGAGCGGTGGCGGAAAATGCTGATGGGAAAACCATTTTGAGTTTTGATCGTGTTGCTCATATAAATTCTGAAATGCTTGCGAAGTTCCCGATGTTGGAATACATGACGGCTTCTCCTCTTCGTCCAGATGGGAAAAGACACAAGTGGACAAAGGATGACTACAAAAGATTCTTGGCCTTTTTTGAAAAAGAAGTGGGCCCAAATCACTGTCAACCCACTAAAGAAGTGGATCACTTTCTTTGGAAATACATTGTCCCTAGTTATGAAGTTGAAACCAGAATCAACAAAAACCTTAGAAATGCGGATGGAATGGATCATGATGATATGTTTGCATATCTTCCCCCAGCTTCAAGTAATATCTTGGAAAATGCTTGTAGGACGGTAGGTGGAGGGGGAAAACATTTGCTTACAATGGAGGGATATGTAAATGCCACTCCAGGATTCAGTCAGTATTTTAAATCTTTGGCGCATTTTGGAAACGGAAAAAGAATTGCAAAAGCGCTACAGTCATACACAAGGTATGAAGCGATTATGATGAATAAATGGAGAAAAGATGACAATAGTTTTGCAAGAATGGATAGTAATACTCTTATTAAAAAACCGGTAGCCAGCGATATCCCTCCGATAGTGTTTTTCAATGAATTAAATGGAATGATGAGAAATATAGCGGCGGCTTATGGCGATCAGGAGCTTATTGAGGCGGTAGAATTAATTCAAACGGATACAAGGGATTGGGATATAGTCGGAAATCCCGATCACAAAGCGAAACAAAACAGGATTCAAAACGCTTTAGTTAAATTTGATGACTTGGTAAAAAGAGTTATTTCACGAGATGACGGATCCAAAGCCATTCAAGTAATAAGCCAGGCAAACCTTGAGGGAATGGATTATAGAGGAGCCCAAACGGATTACAATTCACGGGCAGGAGATCCCGCGGCGGTATTGGATGGCAATTTTAAAATTTAATTTTAAACTTTGCTTTCTTTTACAACCTTTTCCAAAAATTCAGAGGTCTTCATTTCGACCTGATTTTTCGTAGCGTAATCACGAGCTGTCACCGTTTTTTCAGTCATTTCTTTTTCTCCAACCACAAGCATGTAAGGAATTTTTTGCATTTCCGCGGTGCGAATTTTTTTGCCCAAAGTGTCGTTTGAATCATAAAGTTCAACTCTGATTTCTGATTCTTTAAGGCTTTCGGCGATTTTTTTGGCATAATCGGAATACTTTTCTGAAACCGATAAAATTGCTACTTGCACAGGAGCAAGCCAAAGAGGGAATGCTCCGGCATAATTTTCGATAAGCAATCCTATAAATCTCTCAAACGAGCCAAATAAAGCCCTGTGAAGCATATAAGGTCTTTCTTCTTGGCCTTCTTGATTGATAAATTTCATGTCGAATTTTTCAGGCAAATTGAAATCGAATTGGAGTGTGGAACATTGCCATTCCCTTCCCAAAACATCCTTCAATTTGAAATCCAATTTAGGACCATAGAAGGCGGCTTCACCCTTTTCCTCGGTAAAATTAAGCCCGCTTTCAACGGCAACCTCTCGCAAAACTTTCTCGGTAAAATCCCATCCTTCATCGCCGCCCGCATATTTTTGCTTATTTTCCGGATCACGCAAAGAAAGGTAAATATTCACAGTTTTTTCATCAAATCCAAAAGCCTTAAACATAAACAAAATGAAATCAATCACTTTTTTGAGCTCATCTTTTACCTGTTCTTTAGTCAAAATAATATGCGCATCATCCTGGGTAAATCCTCTCACTCGAGTAAGTCCCGAAAGCTGTCCCGTTTTTTCAAACCTGTAGACAGTGCCGGTTTCCGCCCATCTAAAAGGCAATTCTCGATATGAGTGCAATTTGTTGTTGTAAATCTGCACATGAAAAGGGCAGTTCATCGGCTTGAGCAAATACTGTTCGGATATTTCAGCTTTTTTACCTTCTTGTTGTTCGGACAGACTTTGGCCAGCCTCCATCGGAGGATACATACTTTCATTATAAAAACCCCAGTGCCCGGAAGTTTCCCACAAAATACGATTTCCGATATGCGGCGATCTCACCAATTCATAGCCGTTTTTCAAGTGTTGTCTGTACCAAAAATCCTCAATCACTCTCCACAAAATCGCTCCTTTCGGATGCCAGAGAACGAGTCCAGCTCCCACTTTATCATCGATATGAAAGAGATCGAGCTCCTGCCCGAGCTTTCTATGATCGCGTTTTTTGGCTTCCTCAATCATTTTCAAATGGTCATCCAGTTCCGCCTGAGTCTCAAAACACAGTCCGTAAATTCTTTGCAACATCGGATTATTGCTGTCTCCTCGCCAATAAGCTCCGGCGATATGAGTCAATTTAAAAGCTCCGACTTTCCCGGTTGATTCGGTATGCGGCCCTTCACACATATCCACAAACATCGCTTTCCCATCGGGCATCACATTTTCATAAAAACTGATTGTTTCGCCGGCCTCGATATATTCTTTCGCCAATTCGACTTTGTATTTTTGGCCTGTCTCCTCCAAAAACTCAATTGCTCTTTTTCCATCATCATCTCTTCTCACAAATTTTTGATTTTGTTTAACAATTTGTTTCATTTTCTTTTCCAATAGAGGCAGATCCTCGGGAATCAAAGTCCTCGGCAATTCAAAATCGTAATAAAAACCATTTTCAATTGATGGTCCAATACCCAGCTTTGCCTCTGGAAACATGGATAAAACGGCTTGTGCGAGGATATGAGAACAGGAGTGTCGCATTCTTTCCACTTCGGATACACTGTCATTCCCGTTCTCCTCAGGCGAATCATTCCCGCTTTTTGTGTCATTCCCGCGAAGGCGGGAATCTATCTTATCTTCAGACATATTTCAAATAAGTTAGATTATTATAAAAATTTCCCTTAGAATATACCCATGAAACTGCTTAAACTTCAACTTGAAAATTTTCGCAACTACAAAAGTTATTCCTACGAATTCGACAAGGAAAATAATTTCACGATCATAAAAGGGCCAAACGGAAAGGGAAAAACAAATTTGCTTGAGGCGATTTATGCGCTTTCCTTAGGTAAATCTTTCAGGACTGTGATGTATGACGATTTGATTTTATGGGGAATGGATTATATGCGCGTAAAGGGGATTGTCGATGTGGATGAGGAAAATTTGGAACTGGAAGTTTTTTATACAAATTTCCCGGCAAAGAAAAAAAACTTCAAAAAGAACGGAGTGAGCTTAAAAAACAGCGAATACATCGGTAATTTATTGACTGTTTTGTTTCAACCGGAAGATTTGAATATCCTTTATTTGAGTCCTTCTTTGAGAAGGCGATACATGGATATTTTGCTTTCACAAACGGACAAAGCTTATTTGCAAGCGCTTTTGAAATACAACAAAGCTTTGAAACAAAGAAACACTTTATTGAATGAAATCCGCAAATGCAGGTTTGGATCTTTGTCATTCCCGCGAAGGCGGGAATCTACATCATTGACGACAGATATTTCGCCACGCGCTGAGGGACGGAATGACAACCTCCTGAAAGACCTCGACGCTTGGGATGAAAAAATAATCCAATTCGGCAGCGTGATAACGGAAAAAAGGCTCGGACTAATAAGCTTTTTGAGCGAAAAATTGGAAAAATTATATCAATCCATTTCCGGCGATAAAGAAAAAATAAAAGTCGAATACAAAAGCAAAATCATAAAAGAAAAAGACGCTTTCCCTCTAAATAAAATTTCCTTCGTCAGCCAAGTTTACACCGATGAAATCGCTTTTGCTCGCGAAAAAGACATCATTCAAGCAAAGACGACGATAGGTCCGCACAGAGACGATCTGGTGTTTTTCATAGACGGCAAAGATATCACGACATCGGCTTCCAGAGGCGAATTTCGCACTCTTTTGCTTGCTATAAAGCTCGCGGAAATAGATTTTATAAAAGAAAAAACCGATCAACACCCACTCCTTCTTTTGGATGATGTTTTTTCCGAACTCGACAAGAACCGCCAAGAACTCCTTTTGAAAGCCATAAAAAACTGCCAGACGATTATCGCCACCACCGACACGGAAAATATAGAAAAACTGGCTTCCGATAGCATATTGCTCGCGCTTGAAAGCTAAGCGTGATTATGTTATAATAAGCTATCGCAATAAAACAAAAGAAAAATAAAAAAATAAAAACCAAATGGCTGAAGGAGTTCAAATAATCGGATCCATCTTGAT